>JACMJX010000242.1 GCA_014380425.1 Chitinophagaceae bacterium
CAGGTGCAGAAAGCAGAATATGAAAAGCCCCAGAAGCTTTTTGTACTATCAGACATTGAAGGAAACTTTGATAAGTTTCGAAAATTGTTACAATCAAGTAAAGTGATGGACGAAAATTTCAACTGGACTTTCGGCAACGGCCACCTGGTGTTTGCAGGTGATATGTTCGATAGAGGCTATCAGGTAACCGAATGCCTTTGGCTTATTTATTCATTGGAAGAGAAAGCAAAAACGGACGGCGGCTATGTACATTTCATTCTTGGTAATCATGAGATCATGAACCTACAGGGCGATTTGAAATATGTACAGCCTAAATATCTTGAAAATGCCAAAAAGGTAAATAAATCACTTGTTCAGCTATATGGTGAAGACTCTGAATTAGGTAAGTGGCTAAGAACGAAGAATGTGGTGGAGAAGATTGGTGATATGCTGTTTATGCATGGTGGTATTTCTAGGGCCATAAACAACTTGGACATAACAATACCTGAAATCAACCAACTAGCTAGGCCTTATTATGCTGAACGCAAAAGAGATTACGGAAACGGAAAGGTTAACACCATCATGAGCTCTGAACTTGGGCCGTTTTGGTATAGAAGTTATTATGAAAGTGAGAACAAGAGGGCTCCTGTCTCGATAATTGACAGTACTTTGCGAAAATTTAAAGTGAAGCATATTGTTACCGGCCATACTATTGTGGACGACAATATCAGCGTTCATTATGGCGGAAAGGTTTTTAACACGGATGTAAAGCATGCAAGCAGCAAAGTAACAAGCGAGGCGCTACTTGTTGAAGGTCCGAATTTTTATAGGGTCAATGTCGAAGGTAATCGGGTATTACTTTATAGGAAAAATGAAAAAGAAACAACTACAGGCAGTCTTAACCCACAGCCTGTCAAAGACAAAAATTAATCTGAACAAAAAACATGAAAAAGATACTATTCACGATATTTACGGCACTTGTATTTCTACAAGCCTGTAAAGAAGATGAACAATCAACGCCAGCACTCAGCTCATTACGATTAGTGAATGCAGCCATTGACATTGCAAGTGTAAAGCTCAATACTGAAGCTAAACCTTTTTGGTATAATATTCCGGCTTCAGATGTAGCGAACTTTGCTAATTCAAGGCCATACGCTATTAATGCAGGAACAAAGAATGTGCTGATCGCACCGACAGCAGATAGCACTAAGTTTCTTGTGAATGAACCAAAAGAATTCAAACCTGGCCAGCTAAACAGCTTATTCCTTTGCGGACAGGCTCCAACATATGAGCATGTGTACTTGGCAGATGAAAGCTTTCCAAAGCTAATCGAAGAAGCCATTGCTTTTCGCTTTATCAACCTTTCACCCGGCAGCCCGGCCCTGAGTGTAAACTTGGCAGCTACACCGACGGTAAATGAAACGGCCAACCTGGCCTACAAACAGGTGACAGCATTCAAAAATTACCCAGATGTGGTGGTAACCAACCCCATTGTTTTCCAGGTAAGGAATGCTACAACGGGTGTGGTCTTAGCTACTTATACCTTACCCGTTGCCCCTGTTTCTCCTTATACTACGGTATCTACTTCACTTTCTAAATTCAGGAATGTAACGCTGGTGGTTAAAGGTTTAGTCGGAACAACTGCGGGAGTGAATGCTTTCGGTCTGTTTCCTGTTCCGCATTATTGATCTATGGCATTACGGGGAATATCAATTACCGAACACGACCGCCTGCTGGAGAGAGTAAACGCGCTCCCGCTAAATGGTGAACAGGCGGTAGCGCTGGATAGAATGCTTCGGGATGCTTTTCAGAAGTACGATAGTCTGTTGGGAGAGCTGGCAGAAACCATTGGTACATATGAAAAAGTAGCGGCAGCACTTAGGAAGAAGTATCCGCTGAAGCACTTGTCAATACAAGAACTGCTGGAAGAAGTAGCTTAGCCGTGCTATGCTAGTACCATTATTTCATCACGGTCACCAGTGACCCCTGCGATTAAACTAATTCTTTATTAACCCAAACAATACCCCAACCCCCGCTTCTTCTCCCTCTCCAACTGGAGAGGGGCTGAAGCAAGGTTACGCAACTATGGGAAGTTCACAAACATTACCCTTACAATCTATGCCAGGTATTAAGCCTCTCGAGGTTTTCCGCTTTGGCACGTTCAAGCACGATACTTCGGCGGTGCCGCACCGGCACCAGTACGATATGCTGCTTTGGACAAGTAAGGGAAAAGGACTGCATAAGATTGACTTTAAGGAATATGAGATGTTGCCAGGCAGGTTGTTTATCATTCGCCAGGGACAGGTGCATCAGGTGGAAAGTTATGCGGAAGATGGCTGGATGATTTTAGTGCAGGATCAGGCTTTGCAGCATATTTCTTCAAAGATCTGGAACAGCTTTTATAACCGGCCTTTTATTGATTTCTCTATCCTGAACTGTGATATCTTTTTAGGCATTTTCAGCATGTTGCAGATCGAATCAAGAAATCCTAAGCCGGAGATCAGGATCATTGAGAACTTATTGAATGCGATGCTGATTTGTCTGGAACGGGAAGAGTTGCCGGTACAGGAAAACTATACGTTGAAAGAATTGGATCTGATGTCCCGGTTACGGGCATTGATAGAGGAGAATTATGTACGGCACAAAGAACCGGATTTTTATTGCGCAAAACTGGGCTATACCCCCAAGCGACTAAACGAACTGGCAAGGTCAGTGTTGGGCAAAACGGTATACCAGATGATTCAGGAAAAGCTTTTGCTGGAAAGCCGTGCGTTTCTGTCATCGACGAAATTAAGTGTGAAAGAGATTGCGTACGAACTGGGCTTTGAAGATCCGGCTTATTTTTGCCGCTTTTTTAAACGGGAGACGGGGACGACACCGAAGGTGTACAGGCTGAGTGCTGAGTGCTGATTGCTGATTTTTGGGTTTTTGTTTTTGACAGCTGATTGCTGATTACTACTTTCTGACCTTTGATAACATTATTTTAAAATACTTCCCCTTAATTCCCCGCCAGGGGTAATTAGGGCTGCTACTTTAGTTGAAACTAAAGTATAACTATGAACATCGATTTTGAAAAAGCAAGTTTTAAGGACTTTGAAAACATGCCGGGACTGGGTCCCCACGAATGGGCCAGGCATTTTGATGCCTATCTGGAAGATCTCGGGAAGCGGGGTCACATGAATTACCGGCTGGAGGGTTTTACGGGTTCGGGGCCGGAGATGGAGCTGCGGCTGCCGGGGAATCCGCTGCGGAATTTTGTGAGTCTGGTTTCCAATG
>JACMJX010000243.1 GCA_014380425.1 Chitinophagaceae bacterium
GAAAAACGGCATTACGCACAAAAGGTATCGGGGTTCCCGGTTCGCTACTTTTAAATATAGATGCTACCATTTCAGAACAAACGCAAAAATTTGCGAAACGAAATAGAATAACGATAAACACGGTAATGCAGGGAATATGGTCTTACCTGTTGCATAAGTATACCGGTGCTACGCAGGTAGTATATGGAGTGATCGTATCAGGGAGGCCGGATGATCTGCAGGAGATAGAAGAACGTGTAGGGCCTTATGTTAACACGCTGCCATTGTGTACAACTATGCAATGGGATAAACCTGTGGTTGAGTGGTTACAGGACATACAGGAAAAGCAGGTGGCCTGCCGTCAGTACCAGCATGCACCTTTCCGCGAAATACAGTCCTGGACAGGCGTTCAGGGCGACCTGTTTGATACTTTATTGGTATTTCAAAATTACCCGGTTAGTGAATTGATCAGGTCCAAACAATGGAGATTACAGGTTGATAATGTTGATGTTCAGGAGCAGGTAAATTATCCCTTGTTATTGCAGGTAGCCAGTGGGGAACAAATAAGTATCAGGTTCACTTACAATACTGCCTTACTAAAAGAAGATTATATCAGAGAGATCAGTAATCATTTTGACAATGTATTGCGGCAGATAACACTGAATGATGAAGTGAAATTAAGTGAGGTTACCTGGTTGCACGAAGCAGCCAAACACCAGTTGCTGGTGCAGTTTAATGATACAAAAGTTAATTACCCGGCTAATAAAACAGTCATAACCCTGTTTGAAGAACAAGTTGTTAAAACCCCTGGTGCAATTGCTGTAGTGTTTGAGAAGAACCATTTTACCTACTCCCAAATTAATGAGCGTAGTAATCAACTGGCGCATTACCTGCGGGACAAAGGAGTAGCGGCAGAAACCCTGGTCCCCATCTGCCTGGAGCGAAACGAACAAATGATCGTGGGCATACTCGGAATATTAAAAGCCGGGGGCGCCTATGTTCCTATTGATCCGGAATATCCTGAGGAGCGGATCAGCTATATGTTGGAAGATTGCAAGGGTAGCATTGTGATCAGCAGCCGGCAAAGCAAAGCCCGCATTCCAAATGCATCCGCATATGATATAATAGAAATGGATGGCGAAGCTTCCATCAATGATCAGCCAACCGTCAATCTAAATACGGTCATTACACCTCATCAGTTAGCTTACATAATCTATACATCCGGCTCCACTGGCAAACCCAAAGGGGTAATGATAGAGCATGGAAATACCTATGCATTCATCTGCTGGTGTAAAGAAGAGTTTTCGCAAAGCCGTTTCCAGGTTGTATATGCCGGCACATCCATGTGTTTCGATTTATCAGTCTACGAAATATTTTATCCCTTAAGTATCGGTAAGCCATTAAGGATAATAGAAAATGGTTTACATATTGGCGAGTACCTGCCATTTGATAAAGAAGTACTTACCAATAGTGTACCGGTAGTGGTGCAGAGTTTAATAAAGGAAGGAACAGATATCAGCAACATCAGTGTAATGAACATGGCCGGGGAACCCATCCCGTTACATTTGCAGCAGGCATTGGACGCTTCCAAAATAGAAATACGCAATTTATATGGGCCTACAGAAGACACCACTTACAGTACCGTATTCAGGCTAAAAAATGGCGAGCCCGTCCTTATCGGCAAACCCATCAGCAATACGCAGGTTTACATTGTAAACAAAGATCTTGAGCTTGTACCCGTTGGCGTTAGTGGAGAAGTATGCATAGGCGGCGACGGCCTGGCAAGAGGTTACCTGAACCGGGACGAATTAACCAAAGAGAAGTTTGTAAAAAATCCTTTTAGTAACGAACCCAATGCCAGGTTATACAAAACGGGAGACCTGGGAAGATGGTTACCGGATGGAAATATTGAATACCAGGGAAGGATAGACGACCAGGTAAAGCTTCGCGGCTACCGCATCGAACTGGGAGAAATAGAGGCTGTATTGCAACAATGTACCCAGGTAAGTGAAGCAGTAGTACTCATCCGCCAGGAAAAAGAAGAAACGAAAAGATTGCTTGCGTACCTGGTGCCCGACCGTCAAACGGTAAAATCAAAAGAGCGCGAACTATATTATCGCCAGGTAGCGAACTGGAAAGAGCTTTATGAAACCGAATATGAAAAAACGGAAACGGAAGAAAATATAGATCCCGAATTTAACATCATTGGATGGAACGATAGTTTCACCGGCGTACCCATTGCTCCTGAGCAAATGCGTGGATGGCTGAATGATATTGTGGAAGTGATCTTATCCGAAGATCCGCAGCATGTACTCGAGATCGGTTGTGGAACAGGTTTGATCTATTATCAATTGGCGGGACGTGTTCAGAAATACATCGGTACCGATTTTTCGAAGTCTTCTATCAACCAGGTTCATGATAGAATTAACAGGAAGCTACGGAACTATGGGGATACGGAACTTAAGGTATGCGCCGCTCATGAAATATCAGTATTGGAAGACGAGCCGGTAGATACCATTATTGTGAATTCGGTTGTACAGTATTTTCCGGGAGAAGAATACCTTAGCGATGTTGTAAAGAAAAGCATAGCGATCTTAAAAGGCGAGGGCCGTATTATCATTGGAGACGTGCGGGATGTGCGTTTGCTTGAATTATTTAAAAGTCGTTTGTTGATCAGCAAACTCCAGGAAAAAGTAAGTGTAAAAGATTTTAAATGGTCGGTAGACCAGGAAGTACTTAAAGAAGAAGAACTCTGTTTTGCGCCAGGCTATTTTTATAAACTGCAGGAATTGTATCCTGAGATCACGCATGTAGAGATACTCTGGAAGAACTGTTCTTTTGTTAATGAATTAAGTCTCTACCGTTATAACGTTGTAATTTATGTCGGCAGTAAAAAGTCAGTGATCGATCCCGGATGGTATAACTGGGATGACAATGGTAAAACCCAGGTGATGGACCAGTTGAACCTGGCCGCTCCTTTCATCGCCATTAATAATGTACCTAATCCTATATTGGAGCAGGAGCGATCATTAAGCGAAGCTTTGGGCCAGCCTTCCGTTCACACGGTGGGGGACCTTTTAAATATCATGCGCAGGGAAGACAGGGAAGGTAGTAAAGTAACCCACTTATTAGAGACCGCTAAAAATAAAGGTTACACATATCGTCTCTTAGTGAATGAAGATCCACTAAAGACGAACATTATAATGGTGCTGGGTGATCCGGATAGCGTTGGCAGGGATCTATATAGAAATAAATGGCATTCAAAAGTTGATAACTATACAAACATTCCCCTATTTAGTAATATAGGTTCCATTCTAAGAAAGGAGATCAGGGCCCAGCTTCAGCACAAGCTCCCGGATTATATGGTGCCATCAGAATTTATTGTGGTGGGGCAACTGCCTTTAACAAGTAATGGAAAGGTTGACCGCAAATTTTTAAGCGGGCGGGAAGACAGGAGCATAGCAAATAAATTGAATTATGAAGCGCCGCGTACCGAAGAAGAACAGACCATTGCTAACATTTGGCAGGAGTTGCTGGGTGCAGACCGCATTGGAATATCCGACAACTTTTTTGAATTGGGCGGACATTCATTACTGGCAACAAGGGTAGTATCTGCAGTAAGGCGAAAATTAAATGTGGAGCTCACTATTAAAGATTTATTTAATCATCCAACCATAGCAGCTTTAACGGCTTATATTAAGTCTGAAACTAAGATCTCGTTACCGGAAATTAAAGCGGAATCAAGAGATAAAAACATTCCTTTATCATACAGCCAGGAGCGCCTGTGGTTTGTGGATCGGTTGGAAGGAAGTGTTCAGTACCATGTACCCTCTGTGTTAAGGTTAAAAGGAAAACTAAATATAGAAGCGTTAAGGTTTGCAATTCAAAATATTGTAAACAGGCACGAAGTATTAAGAACCGTATACAGGGAAGAAGGAGGCGTGGCCTGGCAGCAAATTAAGGACAAAGACGGGAGTCATTTACAGGTAGTGGATGGTTCACACTACAACCAGGACCGTGAAGCCTTAAGGCATTTTATACAACAATTGATCAGGAAGCCATTCGACCTGGC
>JACMJX010000244.1 GCA_014380425.1 Chitinophagaceae bacterium
CATAAAGAAAAGCTTCTTTGGAAAGGGATAGAGAGTCCAGGTTAAGGCTATCGTATAAATGAATACTCTTCTCCGCCCTGTTTATCTTTTCAGCCACAGACACAAGGTTATGCTTCACTTCTTTTCTTGATGAAGGAATAGCATAAATAAAGGAAAAACTAATTGCCGAAGCAATAGTAATCAACGATAAAGCTTTAAACCGTGGAAATTTGTATCTCATCATAATATTCTTATAAAGGTGACATTTACGGCGGTAGATAATAACGCTGATGGCTCCGGAATGTTCTACTCATCCATCTGCATTGTAGTAATTTTAACAGTATAGCCCGGCACTAAAAATAAAATACCCACCTCGTCCATTTAAGACGAAGCAGGTACTTTGTACATAAGAAGATGGTGGTTGTCAGGCCGCTCCTCTGATAACTCTTAGTAGGATAGCGATGACGGCTATTACTAATAGAATATGAATAACGCCGCCGGCATTATATCCTAAAAATCCTATTGCCCAGGCTATTATCAGTATAACGGCCACTAAATAAAGAAGATTTCCCATGATGTAATTTTTTAAAGGTGTTCAATTATTATTCATTAAATCATAAGAAAAATCTTGCCAACTTGTTCAAATATTCGTTTCCGCGGCAGAGAGAACAATTAACAACCTTTTACTACTGTAGCTGATGTATTTGGGAAAAATCTTCCACATTATCTAAGCCCGAAGAATTAAATTGTCGATTGCCTGTCTTACGGCGGCTATAGAAAATGGCTTTCCTATAAAATAATCTGCCCCTTTTTGAAATGCAAGGTTCTTTTCAGTGGGGCTGTCGTGGGCTGTGATCATTATTATCTTAACGCGTGGATAGAACTGTTTTACATGGTCGATGAACTCGACTCCCAGGCCGTCGGGCAGATGATTATCAAGTATTATGATCGTTGGGTGTTCACTCTTCATCAGTACCGCTGCCTCGGCAAGTGAATTGGCATAAGCAGATATTACATTCTTGCTCTTAAATAAACCGGTTAAAACAAAACAAATATCTACTTCATCATCTACAATAAGTACCCTCGGAACATTCTCTGTCATAGCTATACCTTATTTTTCTGGTCTTTCACATCCTTAACTATGTTGCAACAAAAAGGCCAATATTTTTACAGTACTTTTACTCCTGAAATCCCGGCAACTAAAACTGGCAACATATTTAGTACTTCAGTTACTTCAATAACCCAGCTATATGCGATACATAGACAATGACAAGCTTCGGCAGATATCTTTCCTGATTATTATTTTAGTGCTGGGTGGTTTACTCTTCGATACTTTAAAAGGCTTTATACCAGCATTTCTTGGTGCCCTAACGCTTTATGTGCTGATGCGGAAGTGGATGTTCCGTCTTCTGCATGTAAGAAAATGGAGCCCGGCTAAATCTGCCGCACTGCTGATGCTTACATCCTTCATCATTATCATGGTTCCCGTATGGATGGTAGCCAACCTGCTTTCAAGTCGTATCAATTTCGCTATCGCGCATTCCGGAGAGTTGATGAACTCGCTGACAGCTTTTGTAGGAAGAATGGAAAAGCGCACAGGGCTCAGCATCATTAGTGAAACCAATCTTCAATCGGCAGGGTCAATAATAGCAGAAAAGATACCGACCATACTGGGAGAAACATTGAGTACGATAGGATCCATAGCTATGATGTATTTCCTGTTGTACTTCATGCTCACAAACGGCCGCAGAATGGAGCGGGCCTGTTCAGAGCTGGTACCTATGAACGACAAAAACACCAATATAATCGGCCATGAGATCAACGTAATGGTGGCTTCCAATGCCATAGGTATTCCATTGATAGCACTGGCTCAGGGGCTGGTCGGCCTGGTTGCCTATCTCGTTCTTGGCCTCCACCAGCCTTTCTTCTGGTTTGCCATTACCTGTGTAACTTCCATGCTGCCGATTGTTGGCGCAGCCATGGCTTATGTGCCGATCAGCTTGATGTTTTTTGCAGAGGGGCATAACTGGAAGGGTATCGTAATGGCTATTTATGGCTTTGGTGTTATAGGCACCATTGACAATGTGTTCCGCATGATTCTTCAGAAAAAACTGGGCGACACGCATCCACTGGTTACCATCCTGGGCGTGATAGCAGGTGCAAGCCTGTTTGGCTTTATCGGGCTCATTTTCGGGCCCCTTCTTATCTCCCTGTTCCTTTTGCTTGTAAAGCTCTATTCCAAAGAGTTCGGCAGCAACAATCACGTAGCCGCAACAGAGAATACCTCTAAAAATGCTGAGGTAAACTAGCTTGTGATACTATTTTCTAAAATCGTCCGTTCTAAGAGTAGACGTTTGAAAAACCAGTAGAATATGCGCAGCACCTTAAAATCCGTACTTGTAGCAGGCTGTTTAGCGACACTGTTACTTCTTAGCTCGGGTCCTATTGCAGGATCGGGAAATGCTCCGGTACATTCTACTTTGGTAAAAAAACCTATATCTGTTAAATCCGGCGCTCCGTTAAACACTGCGGCTCCTGCTACCGGCAAGCCAGAAGCACTGATGGCGCAGGCAGGAATCATGTATGATTCATTGCGTCTGCGTAAAACAGGATTAAGCAAGAAAGCGTTCGAGTACGCATGGACAGGGCACCAGCGTCTGGTAAAGAGAAACAAGATCTACCGGGAGAGCATATTGTCTATCTGCGACTTTAGCCAGTCATCCCGCAGAAAGCGCCTCTATATTTTTGACGTAGTCAGTAAAAAATTGCTGTTGAATACGTATGTAGCGCACGGACGTAATTCCGGCGGCGAGTACGCCCGCGCCTTTTCAAACAGGCCCGAATCGCACCAGAGCAGCCTTGGTTTCTATATTACCCGCAACATCTATTTCGGCGATCATGGGCTGGCACTGAAGATCGATGGGCTGGAGAAAGGCTTCAACGACCGTGCCGACGAGAGGAATATCGTTATTCACGGTTCCCGCTACGTGGGTGCTGATTTTCTGAAATACAATCGCTTCAACGGAAGAAGCTTTGGATGCCCTGCCGTACCATCCCGGCTTACGCCTAAAGTAATACATACTATCAAGAACGGAACTTGCTTGTTTATATACCACCCTACTAAAAAATACCTGAATCAATCCAGGATTCTAAATAGCTAGACTGGACGATGGCTAGATGGTCTAAAATTACAACAGCTCAGTCGTACCCTATGATTGAGCTTTGTAAATTACACAAACACCATAGCCAGTACCTGGCTTAGAACGCCCAGCAAAAAACCCGCATAGATCTCGAAGGGATAATGGTCTGACACAAGTAGCCTTGCCGTACATACAACACCAGCAGTAACGATCGCCAAGGCAAGAAAGATCCCCATGGCCACATCTCCCTGAAGGGCAAGAATCACGAAGAACGTTAACATCACCCCCATGGCAATGGCATGCATACTTACTTTGAAATAGATATTCCCCATCAGGGAAGTGATGGAGGAGATGAATACAGCCAGCATCAGCATTACAAACAAAGGCGAGCTATCGACAAGGTTCCTGGATACATAAAAGATCCAGAAGTAGAAGAACATGGCGGCGATATAAGGTATGATCCGTTCTTTCTGGGTATTCAGGTAAATGGAGCTGATGAAGTGCAGTTGCTTTAAAAGAAATACAGTAAAGGCCGGAAAAAAAGCCGTTAACAGAAATACAGATATAACCCGGAAGATCTTCACTTTTTCGTCCATTCCCGGAAAGGCAAAAGGATGCACAAACACCAGGAAGCAGGTGATATAAAAGGGGATGAACAGTGGGTGGAAAATGAAAGAGATCAGGGTACCGAAAAAACGAAGTGCAGGATCGGCGTCCGGCTTTCTCCTTTTCGCATCTGCTAACAATTCCATTGCTTTTGCCTCCTCATATCCGTTTACTTCTTGCATGATGCCTGGTTTAAAGTTCTTTTCTCAGCCTGGCTACCGGAATGTTCAGCTGTTCACGATACTTAGCTACGGTACGCCGAGCTATGTTATAACCTTTCTCCTGAAGCAGTTCGGTGAGCCGTTCGTCGCTGAGTGGTTTTTTCTTGCTTTCTCCTTCCACCATATCACTCAGGATCTTTTTCACCTCTCTGGTAGATACTTCTTCGCCGCTGTCGGTACTTAAAGATTCGCTGAAGAAGAATTTAAGGCGATACGTGCCAAATTCCGTTTGTACAAATTTGCTATTGGCAACACGGCTAACGGTAGATATATCGAGGCCCGTGCGCTCCGCGATGTCTTTCAGAATCATGGGTCTCAGGGTAGTTTCATCCCCGGAGAAAAAGAATTCGTGCTGATAATCCATGATGGTACCCATCGTGCTCAGCAATGTTTGCTGCCGCTGCTTTATGGCGTCTATAAACCATTTGGCAGCGTCTATTTTCTGCTTGATGAAAAGGACCGCCTCTTTTTGTCTTTTGTCTTTCTTACTACCCTTATCGTAGTCGCGCAGCATATCTCTATAGCCTTCACTAATGCGCAAATCCGGCGCATTTTTGGAATTAAGGGTAAGTTCGAGCTTACCTCCGTTGTTGTAAATGAAAAAGTCGGGCACCACATAAGCTTCTGCCTTATTCACCTCACCTACATTTCCGCCCGGTTTTGGGGTCAGCTTGACGATCTGCCGGATCACTTCCTTCAACGCTTCATCATCCAGCCCCAGGCCTCTTTGAATCTTTTCGTAGTGCTTTTTAGTAAATTCATCGAAATAGTGTGTCAGCACGTCGATCGCCATCTGCACATCCTTGCCGTCTACCAGTTTTCTTTTTAGCTGTAGCAGCAGGCATTCCTGCAGGTCGCGGGCGCAAACCCCCGGTGGGTCGAATTTCTGAATCTCTTTTACGAGTTCTTCTATTTCCGCTTCGGTAGCCTCTATGTTCTGCCGGAAAGCAAGATCATCCTTTATAGAAGTCGTTTCGCGGCGTAAGTACCCGTCATCGTCGATACTACCTACAATCTGTTCCGCTATTTTGCGGGTGCGATCGTCCAGCTTTACCATGCCCAGCTGATCGGCGAGCATATCATGAAAAGTGGTTTCTACCCGGTGCGGAATTGTTTTATTGTCATCCGCTTCGGGGTAGTTATCGTCTCTTAGTTTGTA
>JACMJX010000245.1 GCA_014380425.1 Chitinophagaceae bacterium
AGCAATTAAAAACCGCCAACCGCATCCTTATCGTGGCCTGCGGAACCAGCTGGCATGCAGGCCTGGTAGCGGAATACGTTATTGAAGAATTGTGCCGTATTCCCGTAGAGGTGGAGTATGCTTCGGAATTCAGGTATAGAAACCCCATCGTTAACAAAGGAGATGTTATTATTGCCATTTCTCAAAGCGGTGAAACTGCCGATACGCTGGTAGCCATAGAAAGAGCCAAGGAGCAGGGAGCTATCATCTTCGGAATTTTGAATGTAGTAGGTTCTTCAATAGCAAGAATTTCTCATGCGGGTGCTTATACCCATGCCGGGCCTGAAATAGGAGTGGCTAGTACAAAGGCTTTTACCGGGCAGCTTGCTGTGCTTTTAATGGTAGCTTTGAAGATTGCTAACGAAAAAGGAACAATCGACCAGAAGCGGTATCTGCACCTTTTGAATGAACTGCAGGCAGTGCCGGATAAGGTATCGATCGCACTCAAAAGCAGCGGCCATATTAAGAATATAGCGGAAAAATACAAAGATGCAGGAAACGCTTTGTTTCTCGGGCGGGGTTATAATTTTCCGATTGCACTTGAAGGGGCTCTTAAGCTCAAAGAAATTTCCTATATACATGCGGAAGGATATCCTGCGGCAGAAATGAAGCATGGGCCGATAGCACTGGTAGATGAAAAACTACCTGTAGTTTTCGTAGCCACAAGAGATTCTTATTATAACAAGATAGTAAGTAATATACAGGAAATAAAAGCACGTAAGGGAAAAGTGATCGCGATAATAAGCGAAGGCGACGAAGTGATCGCATCGATGGCAGACGATGTTATACAAGTGCCACAGGCAGATGAAATAATAGCACCCCTCCTGAGCGTAATACCGCT
Organism: Chitinophagaceae bacterium; assembly: GCA_014380425.1. Classification (GTDB taxonomy): domain Bacteria; phylum Bacteroidota; class Bacteroidia; order Chitinophagales; family Chitinophagaceae; genus JADCRZ01. The sequence continues at coordinate 881 of JACMJX010000245.1, forward strand.
GCAATTGTTAAGTTATTATACCGGAGTAGCCAAAGGATTCGATGTAGACAAACCCAGGAATCTTGCAAAGAGCGTAACCGTGGAATAGATTTACTGCACCATTATATGCCCATGAACAATATCATAAAGAAACCGGTAAATAGTTTAGGGTATCATTTTATCCCTGAACAATACCTTCCGGCCAATGAGAATGAATACTATATACGCGATAGCCAGAACCGCAGCGGTATCAGTTACCGCAAGCTGACAGCCTATGAAATAGAGGTGTTGGTACGAAACAGGAACACTTCCGACGACTGGAACGGTATTCTTGTTTCAGATGCCTTCAATCCTGAACTTGTAAAAAACTGTAAGTTCTTCGGGCTAGTTCGCATCGGCAAACTGGAGCCTTACTATCTTGAATTCAATAACCTGCGGGTGCCGGTAGGCCTTTATAACAGCACGGTGATAAGCTGCGACCTGGGTGACAATGTTGCTATCGACAATGTAAACTATATATCGCATTATATAGTAGGAAACGACGTGATTATAGTAAACGTTAATGAACTTGCCACAACGGACTATGCTAAATTCGGAAATGGTATTCTTAAAGAAGGAGAGTTGGAAAAGAACCGCATCTGGATGGAAATATGCAATGAGAATGGCGGCAGAAGAATTATTCCGTTTAACGATATGATGCCTGGTGATGCCTGGCTATGGAGCAGGTTTCGGGATGATGCTATTTTACAGCAGAAACTCACTTCCTTCACTCAGGAAAAATTCGATGTAAAAAGAGGCTATTACGGTAAGATCGGCGATAGAACCGTCATCAAAAACACCGCCATAATAAAAGACGTACTAATAGGTTCCGATGCCTATATAAAAGGAGCGAATAAACTGAAAAATCTTACTATTAAATCAGCCCCTGACGCCAAAACCCAGATAGGAGAAGGCTGTGAATTGGTGAATGGAATAGTAGGATTGGGCTGCCGCGTATTTTATGGAGTAAAAGCGGTACGGTTTATAATGGCCTCCAATAGCCAGTTGAAGTATGGTGCCCGGCTTATCAACTCTTACCTGGGCGATAACGCTACCATCTCCTGCTGCGAAGTTCTTAATTCATTAATCTTTCCGGGGCACGAACAGCATCACAACAACTCCTTTCTCTGCGCTGCACTGGTAATGGGGCAATCCAATATGGCGGCAGGTACCACCATTGGATCCAATCACAACTCCAGGAGTGCGGATGGGGAAATGGAAGCAGGTCGTGGCTTCTGGCCGGGCTTGTGTGTAAGTATCAAACACAATTCCAAGTTTGCCTCCTTTGCGATACTGGCAAAAGGAGATTATCCGGCTGAACTGAATATCCCCTTCCCGTTTTCGCTTCTGATCAACGACGCCGCCAAAGACCAGCTCAACATCATGCCCGGGTATTGGTTTATGTACAATATGTATGCTTTAAGCCGCAATGCCTGGAAATACGTGGATCGCGACAAGAGGATAAAAAAGACGCAGCAGATAGAATTCGATTTTCTTGCACCCGATAGCATCAATGAAATGATCACCGCTCTTGGACTGCTGAAGAAATTTACCGGCAAGGCCTTCTATAAACAATCCGGCAAGGAAGGCAGTGTCACCGAAGAGCAACTGTCCTTAAAAGGAGAACAGTTGCTTAAAAGTAATGATCCGCTACTAAACGAACTGGAGATTCTTGCAGATGGTATAGAGAATTCAGGCAGGAAAGTAGTATTGCTTAAAGTGGCAAAAGCTTACCATCTGTTTAAAGAATTGATTCAATATCATGCCGCCCATCAATTATTGCAATACATTGTCGCTCATAAGATAAAAGATACCACCTCACTGCTTGAAGCCCTCCCTGTGAAGCTGACAAGGTTAGACTGGTACAATGCAGGAGGCCAGCTGATTCCCCGGGTTGAAGTACATAAACTTGTTAAGCAGATACGCTCAGGCGCCGTTAAAAGCTGGGATGAAATTCATGACTTCTACCAGCTGCATTCCGAGCAATACAGTTATCAGAAATTAGTGCACGCCCTTGCAGCTGCAAAAGAAGTTAATGGCTTGCAGTTACGTAAAGACAGTGCCACCACACTTAATAATCTCTTTCGGCAGGCCGTGGCTACTAAAGAGTATCTCACGGGAAATATCTTTGAATCCCGTGCGAAAGATCATAGGAACAAGTTCAGGCTCATGATGTACGACAGCCAGGAAGAGATGGATAAAGTGATCGGTAAGCTGGACGACAACTCATTTATCAACCAGGAAAAGGAAGCGCTGAAGCAGTTCAAGAGAACTGTTAGCAGGTTTAAATGGCACTAGCATCATCTACCATAAAAACTGCCGGATTCTTGTAAAATTATCCTCATCCGAAATGCTCACCAGATAAATACCCCGGGGTAGAACCATGCTGTCGAAGCTTACCATAGTATCACCGGGAAGCGATTGTTTATTGACAACCATGATTCGTCTTCCAGACATATCCAATAATTCCAGCCGCAATCTTTTCCTCTCTTCACTCCTGATAAAGCAATTGATGATGTTTCCATTTCTAACGTTCACCGATTGAAATTCAAAGGGATCAGGCTTTACATCGATCCTGATAACAGCACTATAAAAAACACTGCCCGATCCCTCTATGATCTTCAACCGGTAAAATTTAAAGGGACGCTCCGGCCTTATATCATCAAATTCATACTTACTTATCCCTATCGCATTTACGTTCGCTACCTTACTAAAAACATAGCCATCCTGCGAGCGTTGCACTTCAAAGTGCCCGGAGACCATTGCTTCACTTATTTCCCATTCGAGACTTACACTTTCCTGTTTTCCCTGAGCGCCAAAGAAAAGAAGCTTTAAAGGAAGCGGATTCTGCACCGGAGTATTACTGCCGAGAGTGAATCTGAGGTCAGTCCCCGTTAAGGCAAGAGAGATGCTTCGAACGGAACCGCTGCTTCCTGCGCTGCCGGTAGCAGCAGTATTTCCAGCTTCGATCCAGGAGCTGCCGTTTAAATAAGCGGCAACACGCAAGGCTACGATATCCGTTACTCCACCACTACTATTTTCATCGAAGGAAAGTTCCACCTGGCCAGACGGGAAAGGCGCAATATCTGCCGCCACCAACCAGTACTCCAATGTCGAAATATGATCAAGGCCCAGCTCCAGGGTATTGGAAACACTACGAGGGTCGGCACGCATGTATTCAACCGTGAAATTTCCTGTTACATTCTTAAGTGCGAGCCAGCGATGGATAGAACTTTTTCCAACAGGAAAAAGGAAATGATCTGTTCCGGATAGACCCTCTTTTCTCAGTGGGCCATCGATGTACGCCCCATCATCGGTACTATCGGCAAGAATACTTCCACCGGCTGCAAGTACAAGAAGATTAGAAAGCGATGTAAATACCCTGCCGGTAACCAGCTCCAGGTGGTAAGGGATTACCACCGGGGATAACAGGCTTACTCCAAAAGCATTGTTTATTTTGATGTCGATTTCCCCGGTAATGCCACCAGCCAGCCGCAGCAACTGCATCCTGTTGGCATTCATTATCATTGACGGTATTGCAGCACCCGTTTTTGTGATGGTTCCTGCAGACTGAATAAGATCGCCGTATAGCATAATGCAGGAGGCCCGATTGGAATTGGCTATGTTGAACGTGCCGCCGTATTGCAGGTAATTCCCTCTTATGGATACCGTGTCGGAAGAATTAAGCGATAAGGTAACTCCTGTATCGATCTCCAGGTCTCCCCTTATCTCCAGCGGATTGATAGCGCCGCCGGAATAAGTAGAATTACTGGCATATTCCGTACTCTGAAGCCGGAGCGAACCGTACACCTGGTTGCTAAGAGATAAAGTATTACTTGCAGAAGGAATATTAAATTCAAATACGCCCCGTTCCGTTCCTTCCCGGCGCGAAAGTTTATTTACCAGGGAAACGTGTGCCCTTCGGGTTCTGTGGCTGTAGAATCCGCCATTCTGCACACGTAGTGAGTCTGTAAGATCGATAATGACGCCATCTGTTGCCCTGGAAGCATTTATAACACCGCCCCCGTTCCTGATTATAATGCCACTATCGCTTGATGTAACAGTGAGGGCAACAGAAACCTTACTGGAGGTATCGATGATCACTGTAATGCTTTTTCCCGGGGCAGGCGCTATGATCAAAGAGTGAATGATAACAGAATCGCCGCCGGAGATCCGGGCCGTATAGCTCTCTGCGAGTAACGAATTATCCAGCAGAATGTCTTCCAAGGGGGCTAAAAGCGGCGCATTACCAGAAAACCAGTTGAGAGGATTGCGCCAAGAGCCATCTCCTGCCAGGCCAGACCAGCGGCTTTGAGACAGGCAGATTGCCGGAAGCGTACATAACGTTACCAGGTAAGCGATGATCTTGTACATTGCATTAATTTTTGCAATAGTACTAAAGGGCAGACGGGGACGACAGGGTATTAAAGCGGTAGTGCGGGCGTTTAAAAACAGGATAAAATAGTGTTATCCCCGTACTGGAGAAGTAAAAAAATAAAAACCCTCGCCGTTGCCGGGGAGGGTAGCTTTTTTACACAATCCAACGATTAGTGAGCAGTGCTATCTGAATGCATTGTGGAATCACCTGCCATTTTTGATGTATCAGCAGATAATGTAGTAGCAGTATCAACAGATAAAGCAACAGTAGTATCAGCAGAAACAGTTGATGCAGAATCAGTTGCTGCACTAGACTCAGCACCATTGCCACAAGATACCAGGGCTACGGTTACAGTAAGGATCGCGAATAATTTCTTCATTGTTAAATTTTTTAAAGGGAATTTTGAATGCTCGCAAAACTAGCAAAGTTTTTCTATTATACAAGTTATTATATGAATAATTAGTAAAACTGTACCGGTTTTTGATGCCTTTTTTAGTAATAATCTATTTTTTCCGGAAGAATATTCGCACAGGAACCCCTTTGAAGTTAAAATTCTCTCTTAACTGGTTCTCCAGATAATTCTTATAAGGTGTTTTAATATCATCTGGGTAATTCGTGAAAAAGGCAAAGGAAGGAACTACCGTTGGCAACTGGGTAATATACTTGATAGAAACGGCATTACCTCTCACCACGGGAGGATGATAGGATTGAATGGCCTTCTGCATTACTTCGTTCAGTTGTGAAGTGGGTACTTTTCTACTGCGGTTTTCGTACACTTCCAAAGCCGATTCAATAGCCTTCAGGATCCGGATCTTCTCCTTTGCAGAAATGAATAGCACGGGAACATCATTAAACGGGGCGAGCCGGTTCTTAAGTTCCTTTTCATAGTCTCTTGCAGTGTTGGTTTCTTTTTCTGCGAGATCCCATTTGTTGACCAAGATTACGACACCCTTACCTTTTTTTACCGCCATGCTGAAAATATTGAGATCCTGCGCCGTGATGCCCTTTTCTGCATCCAGCATTACCAAACACACGTCAGCTTCATCGAGCGCCTTGATAGCCCTTATTACGGAATAGAACTCGAGGTCTTCACTTACATTTTTCTTTCTTCTTATGCCTGCGGTATCTATTAAGATAAATTCTTTCTGAAACAGGTTGTAATGCGTATGTATAGTATCTCTTGTAGTGCCTGCAACATCGCTTACTATGGTGCGCTCCTGGCCTACCAGCGCATTCAACAGTGAAGATTTTCCTACATTAGGCTGCCCCATAATGGCAAACCTGGGCAGTGCTGCATCATCCTCACCTGCGGTATCGTCTTCCTCGATTAAGGCTGTAATAGCATCCAGCACTTCCCCACTACCGCTACCGCTGATGGAGGATATGAAAAAGATATTCTCGAAACCCAGGCTGTAAAATTCACTGGCTTCCAGCAAACGGTCGTGATTGTCCACTTTATTCACCACAAGAAATACAGGCTTGGTAGATCTTCTTAACAGATCCGCCATAGCATCATCGAGGTCGGTAACACCAGTGGTGGTATCTACCATGAAAAGTAAGGCGTCCGCCTCTTCAATAGCAATAAGCACCTGCTTTTTAATCTCTCGTTCAAAAACATCGTTACTCTGAGGTACGAACCCTCCCGTATCCACCACATTGAAAGATTTGCCGCACCACTCCGCCACACCATACTGGCGGTCGCGCGTAACGCCGCTCACATCGTCTACTATAGCCTTGCGCTGTTCCAGCAGGCGATTAAAGAAAGTACTCTTCCCCACATTGGGCCTTCCCACTATTGCTAATGTAAATCCAGACATCTGATTGTATATTTATTTATCCAACTATTAACCCTACCCAATACGCTCGCCTTTACGAGTAACCATATTCCTTTAAATGAAGGTCGTTGTCTCTCCATTTAGGTCGCACTTTAACAAACAATTCAAGAAACACTTTCTGCCCTATAAACTTCTCGATATCCTTTCTCGCCTCCGTTCCAAGCTTCTTGATCCTCTGGCCTTTTTCACCCAGAAGTATCCCTTTCTGCGTTTCCCGCTGAACTATGATATCTGCACCTATCTTCACCAGTGTTTGCTTCTCCTTATACTCCTGCACCAGCACGGTAGCGTGATACGGAATCTCCTCTTCATACAATTCATAAATCTTTTCCCTGATTATCTCACTTACAAAGAAGCGTGTTGAAAGATCGCTGATATTATCGTCCGTAAAAAAAGGTTCTCCTTCCGGAATATAGGGAAGAATGGCTGCAAGCAATCCATCGATATTTATCTTGGAAAGAGCGGAAATACCTACCACTTCGCGGCAATAAGGCTTTCCGGAGAAAAAATCGAAGGCAGCCTGTTTGCGGGTAGCTTCTGCTTTCTCGATTTTATTGATCACTACCATAGCAGGCACTTTCAGCTTCAGGCGTAAAAAGATATCCTCGCATTCCTGAAGATTGTCGTACATATCTACCAGTAAAACCGCCAGATCCGCATCTTCTAGCGCGCCCTTTACCTGTTGCATCATTCTTTCGTGCAACTTGTACCTCGGCTCTATAATGCCTGGGGTATCGGATATAATAAGCTGATAATCCTTTTCGGTTAAAATCCCTTTTATACGATGGCGGGTTGTTTGTACTTTATGCGACACGATAGCCAGTTTTTCGCCCATAAGCGCATTAAGCAATGTACTCTTGCCTGCATTGGGCCTCCCAAAAATATTTACAAAACCTGCTTTCATGTAATAAAAAAAAGCCTCTGGAGAGGCTTGTTCCTTGTTTTAGTGTAAAAATCACTGCGAAGGTACCATTTTAGCTTTATATCCATCAAATTGATGCAGCATTCAGCTATTAGGATAGGATTGGTTCCTGAGCCCATCCTTTGCCCGCTTAAAAGTAGTTTATAAAATAACCTATAAAAGGGGTAGCAGGAATTCATCTATTCGATATCCTGTATGGTATGTAACAGTTCTTTTCCGGGTACTTCCCGCACTTCGCCGTTTATCTGGACAATCAGTGATTCATTTCTTGCAGCGCTTTCAAGAACCAGCTTCTTGTACACTCTTCTAAGGCACTGCACAAGCCTGGCAGAGGTATCAGAAAGATAGAGTGGTTGCTCTTCTTGAGCCATCAGTTTTTGTTGTTTCATAACTTCCCATGTTGAAATGTTTAAGATTTGCTTTAACCCGTTCCGTTTATCAGCAATTACCTGGGGTACGCTGGTATTATCTACTACTATCCATTCATCGCATACCGGTATGTATAAATCAATCAAGTTTTTAATGCCTCGAAAATACCGTCGCTCTATTACGAGATTCGGAACGTTATGACCTCCTTTACTTACCCTTGATGCAACCCGTTGTTTTGCGATTTCCTTAGATGGTAACCAAAAAAAGCACAGGGTTACCCGGTATTCAAGTTCCTTTGCCTTTTCTATAAGAGAAATAAAACTTTTTGAAGCCAGTGTGGTTTCAAAAGCAAAGCTTGCTCCCAAGGACAATAACTTATGAATCCTTTTCAACATCATCCGTCCCGCTTCAAGCGCTGCACCTTCCTGGTTAAGCGGGGCAATTCCGTAAGCTATAATGTCGGCATTTATAAATTCCTTGCAACTGTAAATTTCTGGTAAGAAGGAAAACGTACCTGTCGTTTTTCCTGCTCCATTGCAACCTGCTATGATATACAATTCCGGCATATTAAACTATTAATTTACTTAGGTTATTTCAAATATAACCTTTAACAGGATAACATTTATCCGTTAAAAAACCCTTGCTATCACTGAAAGTTATAGCCATTTGTATAACAAGGGTTTATAAGAAAAAATACTTTCAAATAAATAAAAAAGTACGGAGCAATGTTAGAGACATCGGAACAAGAGGGGAGCGGAGTACTTACAAAAAGCATTGTTTACACCAACAAAAAAAGCCCCCAAGGGGCTTCTTGTTGCGAAGGGAGGGATCGAACCTCCGACCTTCGGGTTATGAGCCCGACGAGCTACCGCTGCTCTACTTCGCGATCTGGATGGCAAATGTACATGGATTACAATTGGCAGCCAAAAGAAATGTTATCATTTGATCAATTCACAAAATTGTATTTAACTTCGTACAGTTATTTTAACGTTTTCAGTTCCTCGGGGTGCTAAAGCTGAACGTTGTGAAACTGTTAGTGGTAGCTGATTTTCTTCACAAGTTCAGACAAGGCTGAGATAATACCCGCGAACCTGATCAGGGTAATGCCTGCGCAGGGAAGGTTGACAAACTGTCTAGCACATCCTTCTTCTCTATTGCTGCATTCCCTTTCATTTATTCAATTAAAACAAATGAAAAGGATTTTTTTCACTGCATTGATCGTTACAAGTATTTCATCGTTCGCACAACAGGACACCAGCCAGCTGGACGCCGTAGAGGTACGCGCCACCCGGGCTTCCAAAACCGCCCCTTTTACCAAGACGAACATCTCGGGCAAAGAACTCCAGAAGAACAATCTGGGGCAGGACATACCCTTTCTATTGAATCAAACACCATCGGTAGTTATAAACTCCGATGCAGGTAACGGTGTCGGTTACACTGGCATGCGCATCCGCGGCAGTGACAATACACGCATCAACGTAACACTAAATGGCATTCCCTATAACGACGCAGAAAGTCATGGGAGTTATTTTGTAGACCTACCCGACCTGGCTTCTTCTGTCAACAGTATACAGATTCAACGCGGAGTGGGAACATCTTCCAATGGACCAGGCGCCTTCGGGGCTTCCCTCAGCATAAGTACCAACGAGATCCGGAAAGATGCCTACGCGGAATTCAACAATGCCTATGGATCATTTAACACTTGGAAAAATACTATAAGAGCCGGCTCTGGCCTTCTCAACGATCATTTTACCGTAGACGCCCGGTTATCGAGAATTTCCAGTGATGGATTTATAGACAGGGCATCTTCAAACCTTAAGGCAGTTTATCTTTCAACGGCTTATCTAGCCAATCATTCATCCCTTCGTTTCAATCTCATTAAGGGAAGCGAAAAAACCTATCAAGCCTGGAACGGCATATTGAAAGAAGATCTCAGGTTTAGCAGAACAGCCAATTCCGCTGGCACGGCAAAGCCTGGCGAGCCTTATGATAATGAAACGGACAACTATGATCAGGATCACTACCAGTTTTTTTTTAATCAGGAATTCAATGAAAGACTTTCATTCAATACGGCCGTATTTCTTACCAGGGGTAAAGGATATTATGAACAATACAAAGCGGAAGAAAGATATGATACCTATGGATTACCGCCGTTCATCGCAGGCGGCGATCCATTGACAACTACCGACCTGGTAAGACAGCTTTGGCTGGATAACTATTACTATGGCAACGTATTTTCTTTCAATTACAAACAGAACAAAACACAACTTACACTTGGAGGGGCTTATACCCGATACGACGGATCGCATTATGGAAAAATCACCTGGGCGCAAG
>JACMJX010000246.1 GCA_014380425.1 Chitinophagaceae bacterium
GGAGAAGTGACTTCATAAACTTCTACGGTTTTTAATTGGTTATTAGGATATATAAATAAAAAAGATGGATTTTATAAAAGTAGAAGTTGCATTAATAGGCGAGACTGTTTTAATTTTTTAATTTAGTTTTTCATTTGAATGTAAAATAGTGCATTTTCTGAAAAAACAATATTATTTGTTAAATTTTTTTTCTTAACACAATTTTCTAAACTTACTCTTCTTATCACGTTGTTGGGCTTTCCCTAGTATTATACGAATTTCAGGAAAGTTGGGATTTAAAAAAAGGACTCAGGTTACGAGTGACTATGATAAATATCAATTGCTTAATTTTAGGCAATTATGGCAGTAGTACAAAAGAAAGTCAGGGTAAAGAAAGAAGAGCAGACGGGGAACAATATACTAATTAAGGGGGCACGGGTACATAATCTAAAGAATGTTACTGTTGAAATTCCGAGAAACAAACTCGTTGTTGTAACAGGAGTATCAGGTTCCGGAAAATCGTCGCTTACCATCGATACCCTTTACGCAGAGGGGCAAAGACGGTATGCTGAGAGCCTGAGTGCCTACGTTAGGCAATTTATGATGCGCATGAACAAGCCGGATGTGGACTACATCAAAGGGCTCTGCCCGGCCATTGCAATAGAACAGAAAGTAATCACCCGTACGCCTCGATCTACCGTAGGGAGTATGACGGAAATTTATGATTACCTCCGCCTCCTGTTTGCCCGGGCGGGCAGAACCATCTCTCCCATATCAGGCAATGAAGTAAGGAAGGACGATGTTACCGATGTTGTAAAAGCAATTGCATCTTCCAACGAAGGCGATAAAGTATTGATACTGGTACCCTTTCGCCAGCACGAGAACCGCAACGTAATCGAGGAGCTTAACATCTTGCTTCAGAAAGGTTTTTCCAGGTTGTATAACGGAAACATTCTGCGAATAGAGGATTTGCTGGAAGACACTGCATCTCAAAAAGCGTTGAAACCCGGAAGCGGCCGGGCTAAAGTATGGCTACTCGTAGATCGCCTTATTGTAAAGGACTTTGATGAAGATGACAGGCACCGGATTGCCGATTCCGTAGGCACCGCTTTTTACGAGGGCGAGGGGGAAATGTACCTCGAGATAAATAGTGGCAAGCCCCGTCATTTTTCCAATCGGTTTGAGCCGGATGGTATTACATTCGAAGAGCCCGTTCCCAATCTCTTCTCATTTAATAATCCTTTTGGTGCATGCCCCTCTTGTGAAGGATTTTCGCAGGTTCTGGGGATCGACGAAGACCTGGTGATACCTGATAAACGCCTGAGTGTTTACGAAGGAGCTGTAGCTCCCTGGAAGGGTGAAAAAATGGGTCTTTGGAAAGAGAGCTTTATTAAAGCTGCAAAAAAATTCAATTTCCCTATCCATACTCCTGTTATCGATCTTACTGCCAGTCAATATAAGATGCTGTGGGAAGGGAACGAATACGCGAATGGTATTAATGATTTTTTTAAGGAAGTAGAACAAAACCTCTACAAGGTACAATACAGGGTGCTGCTTAGCAGGTACCGGGGCAGAACGCTTTGCCCGGATTGCAAAGGATACCGCCTGCGAAAAGAAGCGCTGTACGTAAAGGTCGATAAGGCGCATATCGGCGAACTCTGCGAAATGCCTGTAAAGGATCTACAGAACTGGTTTAGTAAACTGGCACTGAACGAAAATGATCAGCAAATAGCGAAACGCATCCTGATAGAGATCCATACAAGAATTAAAACGCTGATGGATGTAGGCCTTGGTTATCTTACGCTGAACCGGCTGGCCAATTCGCTGAGTGGCGGTGAAAGCCAGCGGATCCAGCTGACCCGGAGCCTTGGGAGTAACCTCACTAATTCACTGTACATTCTGGATGAACCGTCCATCGGGCTCCATTCCCGCGATACGGAACGCCTGATTACTGTACTTAAAGAATTGCGTGATCTCGGTAACACTGTTGTAGTGGTGGAACATGATGAGTTGATGATGCGGGAAGCGGATCATATCATAGATATGGGGCCCCTGGCGAGCCACTTGGGGGGTGAAGTGATTGCGGAAGGGGATTATGATAGCATCATTTCGAATAAAAAGAGCCTTACGGGTCAGTATCTGAATGGAACACTGTCGATAATGCCTCCAAAAAAAGTTAGAAGCTGGACGCGCTCCCTGAAAGTGGAAAGTGCCCGGCAGAATAATTTAAAGAATATAGATGTAGAGTTTCCGCTCAACGTGCTATGCGTCGTAAGCGGAGTCAGCGGAAGTGGCAAAACTACATTGGTCAAGCAAATACTTTATCCAGGGCTCAAGAAACTGAAAGGCGAGTTCACAGAAAAAGTAGGCATGCACCGGAATATTTCGGGGCACTTTGAGGAGCTGGCCCAGATAGAAATGATTGACCAGAATCCGATAGGGAAGTCGTCCCGCAGCAACCCGGTTACCTACATTAAAGCTTATGATGAAATAAGGGATCTTTTTGCGCGCCAGCCACTAAGTAAGTTGCGGGGATTTCAGCCTAAGCACTTTTCCTTTAATGTAGACGGCGGCCGATGCGATGCGTGTAAAGGAGAAGGCGAGCAAGTGGTTGAAATGCAATTTCTTGCCGACGTTCACCTGGTATGCGAAGTATGTAGCGGCAAGCGATTCAAGGAAGAGGTACTGGAAATCTTTTTCAAGGAAAAAAATATTCATGATGTTCTTGAAATGAGTGTCGATGAAGCTGTTGTATTTTTTGAGGGGGAGAAGGATGTTTCAAAAAGAATCCGCCCCCTTAGCGACGTAGGTTTAGGTTATGTAAAGCTTGGGCAATCATCCGACACATTATCAGGAGGCGAGGCACAACGGGTAAAGCTGGCTTCCTTCCTTGGAAAAGGAAAAGCACAGGGGCATATTCTCTTCATATTCGACGAGCCAACCACAGGGCTCCACTTTCATGATATTAAAAAACTGCTCGCATCCTTCAATGCGCTGATCGACCAGGGGCATTCCATACTTGTAATCGAGCACAATACAGACGTTATTAAAAGCGCAGACTGGCTGATAGATCTGGGGCCGGAAGCCGGGGATGCGGGGGGAAATCTCGTGTTTGCGGGTATTCCGGCTGACATCCGGAAAGTGGCGAAAAGTTATACGGGGAAGTTTTTGTGAGAAACGGTACCCGATTCTTGTTCCGTCCATCCTTGTCTTATCCTTGTTCTATCCTTGTCTTGTCCTTGTTCCGGGGTTCTTTGAAGAAAAATGGTGTAAATGAAAGGAGTTTGAAAGCGTTGGGAAGGTGTAATAACCGGCATATAGCATGAAGATAGACAACGTTTAATCATCTGCAGAAAGTCTTTCACCAAACAGTGAGTGACATCTATTATAAAAAGAAAGGCTCTCCGGAAAGAGAGCCTACTACTTCTGTACCGACCGAATAATAATGTATGTTAAAGCTGACTTATCTACGGATACCTGATCTAAAACGATGCCAAAGATAAAGCCGCTTGTTAAACCGCCTATTTTAGACAGAAATGGAAGTTTTTGTACATCGCCGGGAAATCCAGTCTACATTCTAGAAAAAGAATACACACAAAAAGGCCCGGAACTTATTTAAGAGTTCCAGGCCTATGGTTTCTATAAAGCTGTTTGTAATTAGTTCTTGATCAATTTAAAAGTCTGCGACTTTACTTTCAGGATATAAACTCCTCTTGCAGCGGAAGGATCTATTTCAATGGCATTTGCGCCGGCAATGCGATAGTTTACGCGCTGGCCGAATGAGTTGAACACCACTACAGTACCTGAATTAAGTTCGGCAGAGGTAATACCGATAAGTTGCAC
>JACMJX010000247.1 GCA_014380425.1 Chitinophagaceae bacterium
AAAACACGTGTTGTCGGAAGAAGACCTGCTCGCAGTGAAAGTGGTCGACAAAATGATCCGGGACGATAAGTTCAGCCAATGGCTTGGTATAGAAGTAATCGAGATAAGAGAAGGCTACAGCAAAATTAAAATGACCGTGCGGGAAGAAATGATCAATGGGTTCGGGATCGTTCATGGTGGCATTGCCTTCTCGCTCGGTGATAGCGCTTTCGCGTTTGCTTCAAACAACCGCAATAACCTTTCTGTAGCGATGGATACCTCCATCAATTTTACCAAAGCCGTGCATGTTGGCTATGAGCTTACAGCAGAAGCCAAAGAAGTACACAACGGCCGCAGCACGGGGCTGTATCAGATTACCATCACCAATCAGATGGGCGACGAAGTAGCATTCTTTAAGGGTACCTGTTTCAGAACGGCAAAAAAACTGATATGATCTATTCGTTCGATGGATTTATACCGGTAGTTCACGAAACTTCCTTTGTACATCCTCAGGCAGCCGTTACCGGTAATGTAATCATTGGCAGAAACGTTTACGTTGGTCCCGGCGCTGCCATAAGAGGCGACTGGGGTAAGATAGAAATAGAAGACGGCTGCAATGTGCAGGAAAACTGCACGATCCATATGTTTCCAGGTATCACGGTCTTATTGATGGAAGGCGCACATATCGGGCACGGCGCCATTATCCATGGGGCCATAATTGGAAAGAATTGCCTGGTAGGTATGAACAGTGTGATCATGGATAATGTAACGGTGGGTGATGAGTGTATCATCGGTGCGCTCACATTCGTTAAAGCGGATGAAAAGATTCCTCCCAGAAGCATGGTTGTGGGCAACCCCGCAAAGATCATTAAAGAAGTAAGCGATGAAATGATAGCCTGGAAAACGCAGGGAACTAAGATCTACCAGTCGCTACCGGAGGATATGCGCAAGAGCTGGATGCCGTGTGAACCACTCCGGGAAGTAGAAGCAGACCGGCAAATGCAGGCAGGAGCCTATAAAAAATGGAAGCAATAAAGCTGTATGCCCGAGCCAACATGGCTTCACACACTTCGGCGTCACAAACACCGATACCTTATATTTGCACTCTTAATTTTCAATGATTGGAAACTTCAAATTTTGTTGACCAGATACGGATCTTCTGCCATAGCGGCCATGGTGGAGCGGGTATAAAGCATTTTATGCGCAATAAGCTTACGGCATACGGAGGCCCTGATGGCGGAGATGGTGGTAGAGGGGGGCATATTATACTGCGCGGTAGCAGCCAGTTATGGACACTACTGCACCTGCGCTATTTCAAAAACGTGATAGCAGATGACGGTGACCGGGGCGATAAGAGCAACATGACGGGCGCAGATGGTAAGGACATCGTTATAGAAGTGCCGTTAGGCACGGTGGCAAGAGACGAAGAAACGGGCAAACAGGAAGTGGAGATCCTGGAACATGGCCAGGAAGTAATATGGCTGAAAGGAGGCCGCGGCGGGCTCGGCAACCAGCACTTTGCCACCCCTACCAACCAGGCCCCGGAACACTCGCAGCCGGGTGAACCGGGCGTAGAAGGCTACAAAATCCTGGAGCTGAAAGTACTGGCCGATGTAGGACTGGTGGGATTTCCGAATGCCGGCAAGTCTACCTTGCTTTCTGTTATCACCGCAGCAAAGCCGAAAATAGCCGATTATGCCTTCACTACCATAACCCCCAACCTTGGAATGGTAGAATACCGTGATGGTAAAAGTTTCTGCATTGCCGATCTGCCTGGCATCATTGAAGGTGCAGCGGAAGGCAAAGGCCTGGGGCACCGTTTTCTCCGGCATATCGAAAGAAACTCTATCCTGCTTTTCCTGATCCCGGCAGACAGTGCCGACCATCGCAGGGAGTTCGATATCCTGCTCAATGAACTCCGCGAGTACAGCGAAGAAATGCTGCAGAAAGACTTCGTGATCGCCGTTAGTAAAAGTGATATGCTCGACGACGAACTGAAAGCTGCCGTTGCCAGAGAACTTCCGCAGCATCTCCCGCATGTATTTATATCATCGGTAACACAGCTGGGCCTGATGGAACTGAAAGACCTGCTATGGCAGGTATTAAACGATAACCTACAAAAATAAAAAAGTCTGTTATGAAAAAATGTCTTTTCGTTATTCTGTTGTCTGTTTCCCTGTTCAGAAGCTACGCCGACGAAGGCATGTGGCTCCCGATGCTCCTCGGGCAGCAGGTTTATAATGATATGGTAAAAAAAGGACTGAAACTTACTAAAGAACAGCTTTATAGCATCAACAAGTCTTCTATCAAAGATGCCATCGTCATCTTCGGTGGGGGCTGCACGGGTGAAATAGTAAGCAATCAGGGATTGATCTTTACCAATCACCATTGTGGCTACGGCTCCATAACGGCTGCCAGTTCTGTTGAGAAAAACTACCTGAGAGATGGCTTCTATGCAAAGGCGAAAACGGAGGAAATCCCTTCTCAGGGCCTGAGTGTGCAATTTCTATTGAAGATAGAAGATGTTACAAAGCAGGTAGATTCCGCACTAAGCGGTTTATCAGGTGCAGAAAGGGCTAAAAAACAAGGGGAAGTACTTGCTGCCATCAGCGCTAAATATGCTGATCCATCCAAAAGCCTGGAAGCAGTTGTAACTCCATTCTTTAAAGGCAACCAATTTCTAGTGTTTGTCTATGAACGTTATAAAGATGTACGCCTTGTGGGAACACCTCCCGAAAGTGTAGGCAAGTTCGGGGGCGACACCGACAACTGGGAATGGCCCCGGCATACGGGCGACTTCTCCGTATTCCGCGTTTATGCATCTAAAGACAATAAACCAGCGGACTACAATACAGCAAATATTCCATTGAAACCGAAATACTATCTGCCTGTATCTATAAAAGGCATCAAGGATGGAGACTATGCAATGACGTATGGTTATCCGGGTGGCACCAATCGCTATGAGTCTTCTTACGGAATCAAGTTATCTACCGATATCAGTAATCCCGCTCTCGTTGCCCTCAGAGACATACGGCTGAAGCATATGTTCGAACAGATGAAAAAAGACCCGGCAGTGAAACTTCAGCTTGCCCCATCTTATGCCGGCATTGCCAATTACTGGAAATTCTACGACGGAGAAACGAAGCAATTACTCAAACAGCACATATACGAAAAGAAGCAGAAAGACGAAGCGGCCTTTCTGCAGTGGGCAAAAGGAAAGCCGGAGTTCGAGAATATTTTCAACGAATGGGGCAAAGCTTACGAGGCATGGAGACCTTATGCCAAACATCGTCAGTATATCAATGAAGGCATCTTGGGTTCACCATTAACCGCTTTTGCCGCATCGCTGGCACAGGTAGAGCGTGCTTTGACAATGACAGGGGTAAGTGCAGCAGACCAGAAAAAAGCCCTTGAAGATGCCAACACAAGAAGAACGGCATTTCTTGCCGCGGAGAATAAAGTGTCTGACCAGCGCATACTGGCTACCACTGCAATGATGTTCTACTCGGATATCGACAAAAGTCAGCACCCGATCGGTTTTTACGAAAACCTTAAAGGCACTTATGGCGATCTTAAAGAAGAAGCTACTTATAAGAAATGGGCGACAGATATATTCAATGGCACCATGATTTTTGATGATGCCAAATGGAATGCTTTTATAAAGATCCCTACCGCAGAAGCGCTTCAAAAAGATCCTGCATTTGCTTATGCCAATGCCTTTATTAAAAACTATAGTAGCAAATACCTTCCGCTATATCAAACATTCAATGTCAAGAATAATGATTACGGCCGCCTTTACCTGAAAGGGATTATGCAGATGAACCCCACCAAGATCATGTACCCCGATGCCAACTTCACCATGCGGGTAAGCTTCGGCAATGTTAAAAGCTATCAGCCGCGTGATGCCGTGAAATACGATTTTGTATGTACCATGAAGGGAGTATTGGATAAATACATACCTGGTGATTATGAATTCGATATGCCTGCCAAATTAGTTGAACTTGCATCGAAGAAAGATTACGGTCAGTATATAGACAAACAGCGCAATGATTTGGTTACCTGCTTCATCACCACGAACGATATAACCGGCGGTAATTCCGGATCACCTGTAATAAACGGAACGGGAGAACTGGTAGGCCTCGCTTTTGATGGCAACTACGAGGCACTAAGTCATAAGCTGTCTTTCGATAAAGACCTGAACCGTACCATTTGTGTCGATATCCGGTATGTGCTATGGTGCATAGACAAATTGGGAGGTGCTGCCAATATCATCCAGGAGTTGAAACTTGTAAAGTAGAACATCTGGCAACACATATTAGAAAAGAAAGATCTATGATTAAACGATCATAGATCTTTCTTTTCTGTTTAAAGGAGAACCTGCATATGAGTCACTTAATGGCTGGATTATAACGCAACCAATTAATTCGTAATTTTGCGTATGCAAAGGCAGTTGATAATTACGAACGACGGCTCTCATTCCATTTCGATTCCTGATAGTGGTATTTCCTATCATTCCATGCATGGAGCTATCCAGGAGTCTACCCACATTTTTATCGATGCCGGGCTAAAGGAATTGCTGAAAACCCGTAATGAGATTTCCATCTTCGAAGTAGGCCTTGGAACAGGCCTGAACGCATTGCTTACCTTTATCGCCACAGCCGGCTTTCCTGTTAAAGTATATTACGAAACAGTGGAAACGAACCCGGTAGAAGATGCTATGGTAACAACCATCAATTACACGGAGATACTGGGAAGACCCGACCTGCAGCATCTTTTTTTGCAGATACACCAGCTACCATGGAATAGCCCACAGCACCTGGCTGATAATTTCTACTTCTATAAAAGAAATGCAGACGTGGCAGATCTTATTTTTACCACTACCTATAATCTTGTTTACTTCGACGCCTTCGCCCCCGATGTACAGCCCGAGTTATGGACTACTGAAGTCTTTAAGAAACTTTATGATGCGCTGGAACAAGGAGGACTGATGCTTACCTACTGCAGCAAGGTAACGGTACGAAAAGCGATGGAAGCTGCAGGATTCCTGGTAGAGAAAGTACCGGGCCCCTGGGGTAAGCGGGAAATTCTAAGGGCAGTAAAAATATAATGCCATTAACTAGTCAAAGGTGTAGCTCATGCTCCCGTCTTTTTCGTCTTTTAGCAAAATTCCCAGGCTGCTCAGCTGCTTACGGATCTTATCAGAAGTGGCATAGTCTTTTTTTGTCTTGGCCTCCTGGCGAATGTCGATCAGCAACTGCATAATGCCTGCCAGAGCACTGTTGTCTCCAGGGTGAATGCTTTTTAATCCAAAAATATCTTCCAGGTACACCCTGAATTTATCTTGTAAAAGAATAATGGTAGACGCTGGCAGAGCACCTGTGGCTATATGTCCATCCCGGATCGAGTTGATAACCGGAGCAAGGTCAAACATATTGGCGATCACCTTAGGAGTACTGAAATCGTCGTTCATGAATTCTTCAAATTCTTCCAGAAGCTTCAGCACTTTCTCGTTCAGTGCCGTATCTCCGGCAGTATCGGCGTGGCCGGGTTCCAGCCTGCTCAATACCTCGTACGCTTCCCACAATCTTTTCAAGGCCCTTTCACTTGCTTCAAGCGCAGCGCAACTGAAATCCAGCGTGCTGCGATAGTGGCTCTGTAAAATGAAAAAACGTACGGTCATAGCACTGAAAGCCTGGGTTAACAGTGGATGATCACCACTGAACATTTCAGTAAGCTTGATCACGTTGTTATAGCTTTTTCCCATTTTGCGCCCGTTGATAGTGATCATGTTATTATGCATCCAGTAGCGAACGGGCGACTTATGATTGCAGATGGTACTTTGCGCTATCTCACTTTCGTGATGGGGAAACTGCAGGTCCATACCGCCTCCATGAATATCGAATTCCGCTCCCAGGTATTTGGTGGCCATTGCCGAGCACTCGATATGCCATCCGGGAAAGCCGTCGCCCCAGGGGCTTTTCCAACGCATGATATGTTCCGGAGAAGCGGATTTCCAGAGAGCGAAATCAGCTTTGTCCCTTTTTTCCTCCTGCCCATCCAGCTCCCGGGTAGTTTCAAGAAGATCGTCGATGATCCTTCCGCTCAATTTACCATATTCATTCCCCGCCGCGTATTTTTTCAGATCGAAATAAACGGAACCGTTTACCACATAAGCATAGCCTTGTTCCAGGATCTTTTCAATCATGTTCAGTTGTTCTACGATATGGCCCGTAGCGGTAGGCTCGATAGATGGTTCCACGCAATTGAACTGCAGCATGGCCCAATGAAACAAATTGGTGTACTTCTGCACCAGCTCCATAGGTTCCAGCTTCTCCAGTATCGCCTTTTTGCCTACTTTATCTTCAGCCTCCCTGCCCTCTTCTTCAAAATGTCCTGCATCGGTTATATTACGTACATACCGTACTTTATAGCCTTTATACGTTAAATACCTGTAAACGATGTCGAATGTAATGTATGGCCGGGCATGGCCCAGATGGCTTTCGCCACTAACAGTAGGGCCGCAGACATACATGCCTACATGGCCGGGTGTTATAGATTTGAAAATTTCCTTTTGCCTCGTATAAGAATTATAAACAATTAGCTCACTCATAATTTGTCAGGTTCTTGCACTGGCGAATATACAATTTATTGAGGTTTCGATTCCCGGAGGATCAGATCGGATACTAAAGGGTAATGATCGGAATAAGGTTTCAAATCCCTTTTGTATTGCACAACCTCCCACCGTTTATCTGCAAGAATATAATCGATGCGAAGCGTAGGTGAAATGAAGAAAAACGTTCTCCCCAGCCCACTGCTCTTTTTAACGAAAGCATCCTGGTAATCACCTCTTACAGTGGAATACGTATACGAATTGGGAACATCATTGAAATCACCTGTTATGATAGCAGGGTAAATACTTTTATCCAACTCATTTCTTACAACATCTGCCTGCACATTACGCATTTTATAAGCGTTCCTGAACTTGGAAAGGATCCCTTTGCCTGCTTCTACTACCTTGCCCTTATTGTCGTCCGGTCTTTTCAGGATCTCAATATTCCGGTAATCCTTATCTCTGAAAAGAAACGATTGTAAATGCACGGTATAAATATTCACCCTCTGCCCGTTTACATCCAGCGTAGCCTTTATCAGGCTTTCGCCGGGTCTGCCTGTAAAAGTATCGAACCGTTTACGGGATGAATCTATGATAGGGTATCTCGAAAAAATGGCAACTCCAAATTGCAATTTGCCTTCCCACCAGGCATTATCTACCACAAAGTAATGATAGGGGTAGGAAAGCTTGTTCTTGATAGGTGCCAGGTTGGGATCATGATACTTCGGCACGCTCGATTCAAAAAACTCCTGGAAACAGAGCACATCAGCGTCCTGTTCGGCAATATAATCCATCATCTCCTCCCGGTAGGTAATTCCTCCCTTCCGGGCTTTGTTCACCTCGTCGAAACTGGTGACATTCCACTGCAGCACCCGTAAAGCGCCTGGCTGCTTTTCCTGCTCATACTTTGAAAGAAAGTGAAATCCAAATACTGCATATATCTGCGACCAGCAAATAACCAGGGCCGCAACCGACAACCACACCCATTTCGAACGCACCAGGAGCCATACAATCAGGAAGGCTATTACAGCTGTGAGAAAAAAGATGAATCCCACTCCCAACACCCCTATAATCCAGTATTGACCAGGGTTAACATATGCCGCCAGTGCCGCCAGAAAGAAGAACAAAACCGTAATTATATTTGAAACAACGAAAAGGCGCTTAGTGAATTTCCTGAAAGCTGGGGTCATATGGTAAAATTACAAATCCCCATCGTTCGCGGCACGTTTAAGCACATCTTTTTCTTCATCCGTAAGAAAATGATAACCTTCCTGGTTGATCTTGTCAAGTATCCGGTCTATCCGTTGTTGTGTGATATGGGGTGTTTTTTTAAACGGCTGGGAGCCTTTCACCTTATAAAAGAATTCATCTTTCGTCTTTCTGTTATTACTTTTCTTATCTGGATTGAACAAGTCCTTCGCCCAGTCGAAAAAAGCATTCATCCAAACACTCCAGTCGTTTCCTTTCCGCATCTGGTAGATAAAAAGGAATCCTAGCGATGCTCCGCCCACATTTGCAATGTACATGGCAGCGTCGCGGGAAGGTATAAAAATAAAGTTAAGAATCACGTAAATCACGGTAAGTACCCACAACGGAATGCCGCCATTGATCATGGGAAAGATCCTGTAATCGGGCGACACTGTAGTAGTGGCTATCGCCACCGCCATCAGCGACGCATTGGCGCCGAAGAATGCCGCCGTACTTAAACTGCCCTGAAGTTGCGGGAAAATATGATAGGAAAGAATATAAAGAAATGCACTGGTCAGGCCGCCATACAGATAAATAGGAATCAGCTTTCTGTTTCCTGCCATCTCCTGTAGAATATAGCCATACATCCATAGCCATAATGTGTTAGCAAACAGGTGAAAAAAGTCTTCATGCACAAACATGTGCGTAAGTACTGTCCAGGGGCGGGTTGAGAGTTTCGACAGGTCGGCGGGGAGCGTAAACCAGTTGAAAACATTCCTGTAATAGGCTGACATGTCTGAATCGGAAATCTGATAAACCAGAAACAAGAACTTGAGAATCAAAAAGAGTATTACATTAACGGCCACCAGGTTGATCAAAGAGTTATTATCCTGGCCCAGCAGTACGCGGGTGCTTCTTCGTTTATCGTCCATCACACTCATGATATTTAAAGTGGTTGTTTTCCCTTATTGTTTACAATTTAACAGGTAGAAAGGTTTAATGCGGGGAGGGTTAGCTGGTAATACTCAGTAAAAATTCCGCCGGTTCGATTTATTCCAGTAATATACCAATAAAAATCCAACTATTGCGCCTCCCAGATGGGCGAAATGCGCCACATTGTCACCCGCAGTAGCAGCCACCCCGGAATAAAGCTCGAGGGCTGCGTAACCAAGCACGAACCATTTTGCTTTTACAGGAATAAAAAAGTACAGGTATATGTATGTATTGGGAAATAAATAGCCAAATCCAGCCAGGCATCCAAATACAGCCCCGGACGCTCCCAGGGTGGGTTCGTTCAACTTTAGCCGAACGTATTCTCCTACTCCCTCATCAAATCCGATACTTCTCAACTGCTGTCCCAGCATCCCACTGTTGGCGGCATTGATAAGTTCCGAGTTCTGAAACCACAACACAGCCAGGTGAAGTGCTGCCGCACCTAGCCCGCTCGCCACATAGAAAATCAGAAACCTTTTCGCACCCCATACGTTTTCAAGCGCACTTCCAAACATCCACAGGGCAAGCATGTTGAAAAGAAGGTGCCCGGGACCGGAGGGATCATGCATGAACATATGGGTTATAATCTGGTGCGGGCGGAACAGTTCAGATCGCACATCATGCAGCGCGAATAGATCGGTAATAGGAAAACTCCGTCCCAGCGTTATCTGCGCTATCCAAACCAGCACATTGATGATGATCAGATTTTTTATAACTACCGGTAAAAGCTCGAACTTCCTGAACTGGAACTGTGCCATTGATTCTTATTTTGTCAGCAAAAATACAGGTTAAATAGTAATGCCTGCCGATCTGCTACCAATAACGCCCCCGTTCAACCGGAAGATAGGCTACTACCCCTTCCTCAAACTCAACTGCACCACGTTCTCGATATGATGGGTATGCGGAAACATATCTACCGGCTGAATCTTTGTAACGGCATATTTTTCATCCAGCAGGGCGAGGTCCCGGGCCTGGGTTGCCGGGTTGCAGCTTACATACACAACTCTTGGCGCTTCCATATCCAGTATTTTCTGCACCAGTTTTTCATGCATGCCTGCACGCGGAGGGTCTGTTATTATAACATCGGGCTTACCGTGCGCCGCAAAGAAATCATCGTTGCAGATATTTATAACATCCCCGGTAAAAAAAGAAGCATGTTGCACCCCATTGAGCGCCGCATTCTCACGGGCATCATCAACCGCCTCTACTATCACTTCCACGCCAATTATTTTCCCGGCAAGGCCGCTCAGGAAAATCCCAATGCTGCCGGTACCGCAATACAGATCGTAAATGGTTTCAGTACCTGTAAGTTCGGCAAAGTCGCGTGTTATCTGGTAAAGCTTCTCTCCCTGCAGGGTGTTGGTTTGAAAGAAAGACTTGGGCCCTATCTTAAACTGAAAATCTTCCAGCTTTTCAATGGCATATCCTTTGCCCATGTAAGTTTGGGGGTGAAGATCGTAGATACTGTCGTTCCACTTGGGGTTGATGGTATAAAGTAACGTGGTAATCGCTGGCACTTTAGCTAACAGGTGCTCGAAGAGCTTAACCCGCTCCTCTTTGTCTTCGTAGCCGAAGCACATGTTTACCATCACTTCGCCGGTAGTACAGATCCTGAGTATCAGATTTCGAAGCCAGCCGGTATGGTGCTTGATATCGTAGAAGGTATAACCTTGCTCCATGGCAAACTCCCGCACAGTATTCCGGATAGCGTTTGTTGGTTCGGCCATCAGGTAACAGGTACGGATATCGATCACTTTATCGAAGATCTTTGGAACGTGAAAGCCAAGGGCATTCTGCTGAGGAATAAAGCCGTCTTCGCCTATTTCTCCTGCAAGCAGGTAGCGCTTATTGCTGAAGGTAAACTCTAGCTTGTTGCGGTAATGGGTGTCGTTACTACACCCTAAAATGGGAGCAATAGGCGGTAATGCTACTTTGCCGATCCTGCGCAGGTGCTGCTCTACCTCATTCTGCTTGAATTCAAGTTGCTTTTTGTAGGGGAGCATCTGCCATTTGCAGCCTCCGCATGTGCCGAAGTGCTCGCAAAAGGGCAATATCCTGTCTTTCGACAATTCATGAAAGCGAATCACCCTCCCCTCCGCCCAGTCTTTCTTGTTTTTCCCCAGTCTTATATCCACCACATCTCCGGGCACTGCGCCGGAAATAAAAATCACCTTACCGTCCACTTTCGCCAATGCCTTTCCCTCGGCTGCAAAATCCTGAACAAGTACCCCATGCAATTCTATGTTCTTGTTTCCCATGCTGCAAAAGTAGGTTTCTTGAGGATATCATGCCCTGTCGGCAACAGCGAACAACCATGTAAGCAACAATGCCGCAAACGGAGCGTTAAACTGTCTCACGGGCAGCAGGTAGTAGCCCATGGTTAAGAAAAATGAATATATTCGCTATCGAAAAACTACTTCTCCGATGATGAAGCAATTCTTTTTGGCTCTTGTTCTGCTGAGTTTGGCATTTGTTGCAGGGGCCCAGAATACGGGGTATTCCATTCCTGTTACCCTCAAACCTTATAAAAATCAGTATGTTTACCTTGGCTACTACTACGGAAAACTGAAAGCCCTGGCCGACTCGGCACTGCTGAACGATAAAAGCGAAGGGGTATTTAAAGGTACCCGGCAACTTCCCGGGGGTATCTACTTCCTGGTATCGCCCTCCAAGTCGATTCTGTTTGAACTGCTACTGGATAAGCAGCAAAAGTTCTCCATTAAAGCAGATTCCGCCCTCGGCCCCGATAAAGTTGTATTTACAGGATCCCCTGACAATATATTATTCCAGTCCTACTCCATTTCCATAGCTAAAACAGGGCAAGACATAACGGCTCTTAACAAACAGTTGGCTGCCGCTACCTCTAAAACAGACTCTACAACGATAGTAACTCAGATTCAGGCGCAGAATAAAAAGCTTCAGCAAACCCGGGAAGACGTGATCAAACAATATCCCAATTCCATCCTTGCCGCTTTCTTTAAGGCAATGAAAGAACCCGTTGTACCTCCGCTGCCAACAGATAAAAAAGACTCCCTTTTTGCCTACCGGTATTTCAAAAGTCATTTCTGGGATGGTGTATCGTTTACCGATGAACGCCTGCTCCGCACGCCCGCTCCTATTTTTGAAGGTAAAATCGATAAGTATTTCAAAGAGCTGGTAGCACCGGAACCCGACTCCATAAAAAAAGAAGTAGATGCCATCCTGCTTGCCAGTCGCAGCAATAAGGAGATGTATAAGTACCTGCTGATCCACTTTATACAGAAATACGTAAACCCGGAGTACATGGGGCAGGATGCAGTGTTTGTGCATATTTTCGAGAAATACGTTAATGACAAACCTGAAGTGGACTGGTTCACGGAGAAATACAAAAAGTATATCTACGACCGGGCCTACAGCCTTATGGCCAACCTGATCGGCCAGCCGGCTTCTAACCTGGAAATGGTAGATACCCTCGACAAACCCGCGCCTCTTTATAATATTGCCGCGCCTTATACCGTGATCTGCTTCTGGGATGCTACCTGCAGTCATTGTAAAGAACTGGTGCCGCATCTCGACTCGATGTTCCAGAACAAATGGAAGCAGGAAGGTATTCAGCTATATGGGGTTATGACAGACGGTGGAAAGGAAGCCTGGGTAAAATACATCCGGGAAAACGGGCTTAAAGACTGGATCCATGTGTACCAGACTACGGCGCAGAAAGACGCGGATACGGATGCAGGCAAACCAAGCTATAAACAACTGTACGACGTTTACCAAACCCCCGTACTCTACCTGCTGGATAAGGACAAAAGGATCCTGGCAAAAAAACTAACTTACCTTCAGATAGAGGAAGTACTAAAAGCAAAAACGAAGAAATCCTGATCATTATCCCTCTTTGGGAAATGAAAATACAACAACATGAAAAATCTAATCATCTTTTCTCTTCTGTTCACTTCTTTTCAAACAGCGGCACAAAGCTTATTTAACTACGGAGATCATCAGGTGTCTGCGCAGGAATTCCTGAGGGCTTATAATAAAAATGCAGGCCCGGAAAAGCCCACCGAGAAATCATACCGGGAATACCTGGATCTCTATATACGGTTCAAACTGAAAGTGCAGGCTGCCTACGACAAAAAGATGGATACCCTTACCAACCAGATCGCAGAACTACAGAACTTCCGCATGCAGGTAGCCGAAGGATTCATGAAAGATGATAGCAGCCTGCAGGCACTTGGTGATGAAGCCTTCCTCCGTAGCAGGAAAGATATTCGCCTGGCTCATATCTTTATTCCCTGCCCGGCAAACGATACGCTGACAGCCTATAAAAAAGCCATGGCAGCGTGGAAAGCACTTGGTAAGAAAACCGCTTTTGCAAAAGTGGCCGCTGCTTTTTCATCTGACTCTGCTTCATTCGCAAGAGGTGGCGATATTGGTTTTGTAACAGTGTTTACATTGCCCTACCCGCTGGAAAGCCTCGCTTATTCCACTCCTGTCGGCAGGTTCTCGAAACCTTTCCGTTCCAATGCAGGGTATCATATTTTCAAGAACCTCGAAGAACGCTCGGCTATAGGGAAAATAGTAGTTGCCCAGATAGAGCTCCTTTTCCCCCCGGATGCCACTGATAGCATCCGGAAAGCAATCGGAGTAAGAGCCGATTCCATTTATACCGCTCTTCAGCAAGGTGCCGATTTCAAAGAGCTGGCAGCAAAATGGAGCGATGATATGAGCAGTCATCAATCGGGTGGGCAACTATCCCCATTCGGTGTAGGCAGTTATGAGCCTGCTTTTGAAGAACCTGCTTTTGCATTGAAAACAGATGGAGACATTACCAGGCCCCTTCAAACTTCCACCGGATATCATATCGTTAAAAGGCTCTCCCTGGTTCCGGTGAACGATAATCAAGACAGTACAGATGCGCGAGCCGCACTTACCATGCAGGTAAGGACCGATGCAAGAATGAATATTTCGCGGCAGCTATTTGTCCGGAAGGCTTACCAGCTTACTAAACTGAACAAAGACGAGTTCGATGAATCGAAACTCCTGGAATACTACAAAGCCAATCTGGAAACATTCAATCCCGATTTCGATCTTCAGATCAGGGAATTTAAAGAGGGTAATCTTTTATTTGAAATCATGCAATCAGGCATATGGGAGAAAGCGGCCAACGACAGTGTGGGTTTAAAGAAATTCTTTGAAGCAAATAAAGGAAAATACCAATGGGAGCCCAGCGCAGACGTGATCGTATTCTCGTGCAATGATTCTGCAACAGCTATTGCCGTACGGTCTTCTTTTTCCATCAACACCGCCGGCTGGCGCGATCTGGTAAAAGAAAATGAAGGCAAGGCGCAGGCAGATTCCGGAAGGTACGAGCTGAATCAGCTTCCTGTAAAAGATCTTTCTGCTATCAAAGCAGGAATCATAACCCAGCCTGTTGAAAACAAAGCCGAGAACACCACTTCCTTTCTTTACGTAAAGAAAGTTTATAGCAACAAAATGCCCCGCAGCTTCAATGATGCCCGTGGCTTCGCGCTGAACGACTACCAGGCACAACTCGAAGAAGAGTGGCTCACAGAACTCAAAAGGAAATATCCCGTTAAGATCGATGAAGGTGTTTTGAAGAGCCTGTAATTGCTCCCCAATGTCATGAATGGACAACTTAATGCCTTTATCAATTAGCCACGTTCTGCAACAAGTGATTGTACCGGAAACCAACTCAGTGGGAGATTCCACCATTAACGTACTTCCTTCACTACGTTCTCTATAGTTTTCGACTTACCAAGCGTGTAGTAATGCAGCACAGGCACTCCTGCGGCCTTCAGCTCTTTCGATTGCTGTACCAGCCATTCGATACCTATTTTCTCCACATCATCATCCGTTTTAGCCTTCATGATCTCGAGTGAAAGTTCATTGGGAATATCCACATGGAATATTTTGGGAAGTATATTCAACTGCTTTTTATTGGTAATAGCCTTTAACCCCGGTATAACAGGAACCGTAATTCCATGTTCCCGGCAATTCTTCACGAATTCGAAATACTTCTGGTTGTTGAAGAACATCTGCGTCATGATGTATTCTGCCCCTGCTTCGATCTTTGATTTCAGGAAAGCCAGGTCCGTTTCCAGGTTAGGTGCCTCGAAATGCTTTTCAGGATACCCAGCGATACCCATGCAGAAGTTTGTTTTAACTCCATTGGTGATTTCTTCTTCCAGGTAAACACCATTATTCAGGTCGACAACCTGTTTTAGCAAATCGATCGCATACCTGTGCCCGTCTGGCTGAGGTTCGAAATTCGCTTCATTTTTTGACGCATCGCCACGCAATACCAGCACATTGTCGATACCCACAAAATTGAGATCTATCAAAGCATCTTCCGTTTCGCGTTTCGAGAACCCTCCACATATCAGATGAGGCACAGCATCGATCTGGTAGTGATTCATTACCGCAGCGCAAATGCCTACTGTACCTGGTCGTTTCCGCACTTCCACTTTCTCGAAAGTGCCATCTGCCTTCTTTTTAAACATCGTTTCCCTGCGGTGATAAGTAACGTTGATGAAAGAAGGTTTAAATTCCATTAGCGGGTCCAGATGTTCATAAATTGCACTCATACCCTTTCCTTTCAGTGGTGGAAGTATTTCGAAAGAAACAAGGGTGTCCTTAGCCTGGGCGATATGCTCAATTACCTTCATTGGGTTCAATTATGGCGCAAAAGTAGTAAAATATGGGTATTTTTGTGAAAAGCATATAGTTTGAGCTTAATAATTCACACAAAGGATCTGGTTAAAAGCTACCGCAATCGCACCGTGGTGAACCATGTATCGGTAGAAGTAAAACAAGGTGAAATAGTAGGATTGCTGGGGCCGAACGGAGCAGGTAAAACCACTACTTTCTACATGGTAGTGGGGCTTATCAAACCAGATGAGGGGAATGTGTTCCTCAATGAAGCTGATATCACCAAAATGCCGATGTATAAAAGGGCGCAGCTCGGTATAGGTTACCTTCCGCAGGAGGCTTCCGTATTTCGCAAGCTAACCGTGGAAGATAACATTAAAGCAGTACTTGAAATGACGAAACTTACCAAGAAGGAACAGAAGAAGAAGCTGGAAGACCTGCTGGATGAGTTTCGACTGCACCATGTGCGCAAAAATAACGGTGATAGCCTGAGCGGCGGTGAAAGAAGACGTACGGAAATTGCAAGAGCGCTCTCGGTAAACCCTAAATTCATCCTGCTGGATGAACCATTCGCGGGTGTTGACCCCATCGCCGTCGAAGACATTCAAACCGTGGTTGCCCGCCTCAAACACAAGAATATCGGAATTCTCATTACAGATCACAATGTAAACGAAACATTGTCTATCTGCGACAGGGCATATCTTTTGATAGAAGGAAAGATATTCAAGCATGGAACTGCAGAGGAACTCGCTTCGGATGAGCAGGTAAGAAACCTGTATCTGGGCAGAAACTTCGAGCTGAAACGAAAGGATTATCTGATGGACGAAATCAGGCAGGCCACTAAAGACAATGACCCCGAAGGAGTAGCGCTCATGTGATACTAACAGAATTCGTTTTCATTTATTCGGTTCCATTCCATAACTTGCCAGTAGAGTATGAAGCTATTAAGTCCTGCAATATCACGTTTAGCCCGCTTTCGCTTAGGGCAGATCGAAGAGTGGTCACTGAACCCGGTAGAGGCGCAGCGCCAGACCTTGCAGGAACTTGTGACGGCTGCCCAGTGCACTGACTTTGGCCGTACATACGGTTTCGGTGAGCTGTTTTCCGTTAAAGCGTTCAAGGAAGCAGTTCCCGTTCACGAATATGAAGACATCAAGCCTTATATCCATAGAATGATGAACGGGGAGGAAAACGTACTCTGGAACACTCCCATCCAATGGTTCGCCAAAAGCAGCGGTACTACCAGCGATAAAAGCAAGTTTATCCCCGTAAGCAAAGAAAGCCTCGAAGAATGCCACTTCCAGGGAGCGAAGGACGTGCTGACCATGTACTATAAATTCAATCCCGATTCAGATCTGCTTACCGGAAAAGGCCTCGTAATCGGCGGCAGCCACCAGATCTGCCAGTTTAATGAAGGCGTCAGCTATGGAGACCTTAGCGCCGTACTCCTTCAGAACACGCCGTTCTGGGGCCAATGGCTTCGTACACCGGAGCTGAGCATAGCTCTTATGGACGAATGGGAAAGCAAGATCGAACAGCTTGCCCGGTCCACCATTCTCGAAAACGTTACATCCATATCGGGCGTACCTACCTGGACAATGGTACTAATAAAACGAATACTGGAGATTACCGGCAAATGCACCCTAAAAGAAGTGTGGCCCAATCTGGAACTTTATATTCATGGCGGTGTGTCGTTTGTCCCTTACCGGGAACAGTTTAAAAAACTGATCGGCGACAACGTGCATTATATGGAGATCTATAATGCCAGTGAAGGATTCATTGCCTTGCAAGACAGTCCCATGGAAGACGGTATGCTGCTCTGCACGCAAAACGGCATCTTCTACGAGTTTATGCCCATAGAGGAGTACGGAAAAAAGTTTCCCCTTACCGTGGGCCTTAGAGACGTGGAGCTTCATAAGAACTACGCCATGATCATCAGTACTAACAGTGGCTTATGGCGCTATATAATCGGCGATACTGTTCAATTCACTACGGTTCATCCCTTCCGCATAAAAGTGAGCGGCCGCTTAAAGCACTACATCAATACTTTTGGTGAAGAAGTAATCGTAGACAACAGCGATAAAGCAGTTGCCATAGCCAGTGAAAAAACAGGCGCTATCGTAAACGACTATACCGCAGGGCCCGTGTATTTTTCTGACCAGTCGAACGGTGCGCATGAATGGCTCTTCGAATTTGAGAAAGAACCACAAGACATGAGCCTGTTTGCTTATGAACTCGATAATGCCTTGAAGAATATCAACAGCGACTACGAGGCAAAGCGACACAAAGACATTGCATTGAGACATCCCATCCTTCATAAACTCCCCAAAGGCATTTTCAGCAAATGGCTGAAAAGCAAAGGCAAACTGGGTGGACAGCACAAAGTTCCCCGCCTGAGCAATGATAGAATTTTTATAAATGAACTTTTATCTTTCAGTTTTTAGGCACTAATACCTACATTGCAATTTCTTACGGCACTATTATTAACGACGAATCCAACGAATCATGAAACTACTGGATAACAAAGTGGCTATCGTAACAGGGGCTGCACGCGGAATAGGAGAAGGCATCGCACTTAAACTCGCCGAACATGGTGCGCATATAGCCTTCACTTATGTAAGCGACAGCAGCGCAGACAAAGCCGCAGCGTTAGTGGAGAAGTTAGCGGCTCAGGGTGTTAAAGCGAAGTCGTATAAGAGTGATGCCGGGGATTATGCCCAGGCGGAGTCTTTTGTAAACGAAGTGGTGAAAGATTTTGGAAGCATCGATGTATGTGTAAACAATGCGGGGATATCTAAAGATAATCTGTTGCTGCGCATGACACCCGAACAGTGGGATGACGTAATGAATATCAATCTTAAAAGCGTTTACAATATTACCAAGCAAGTAATACGCCCTATGATGAAAGCGCGCAGCGGCAGTATCATCAATATGAGCTCCATTATAGGCATTCGCGGCAATGCCGGCCAAAGCAGCTACGCGGCAAGCAAAGCCGGCATCATAGGATTTACCAAATCCATAGCCCTCGAACTTGGAAGCAGGAATGTACGCTGCAACGCAATAGCCCCCGGCTTCGTAGAAACAGACATGACCCATTACCTGAAAGAAGGCGAAGCAGGCAAAGCCTTCCTTGAAAAAATACCCTTAGGCCGGTTCGGCACAACCGAAGAAATCGCAGACACCACCCTCTACCTCGCCTCCGGCCTCAGCTCCTACATCACTGGCCAGGTAATAAGCGTATGCGGCGGATTAAACATATAGGCCTTTAAACGCTACTCTTCATATCCTGGGGCGCCCGCTCCTTGTATTCAACGTGTGAGTCTCCCATATTTAGTACGTAAATGCGTGGAACGGATCATCCCTCTCTTTTTGTCAGTCCAGCAATTGCCACAATACGACGTTAAAAGAGCAATCATTTGCGTGGCAATTATTGGAATTACAACCTGGTGAGTGCAAACTATCTCAGTAATGAGATCTACTATCGATATCCTATTTCTACTTCTTCACAAACTTCCCGATCGCCTCCCTGCTGAAATCGCTGAGCGCGAGTCTGCCGCTTATGGCGGCGCGCTCTTTTAGCAATTCGTCCCAGTGTTCTGTTCCTTTCCAGAAAATCTTTTTCAGTTCTGCCATCGCCTCAGGGTTGGAATGTACCAGTGTACTAGCCAGGCGGGCTATCGATTCATCCATGTTTTCCACAGACTCATGCACTTCTGCGAAAAGCCCTTTTCGCTTTGCCCACTCGGCACCTCGCCATGATGTAGCATCGATAGCAAGCTGACTGAAAGCGGAACTACCAGTCTTCCGTTCAACAGCCGGCCCTACTACAAAAGGACCAATGCCGATCGCCAGCTCACTCAATTTTATTTCTGCCTTGTCAATAGCTATGCAATAATCCGTTGAAGCAGCAAGCCCCACACCCCCTCCCACACAGCGGCCATGGATTCTTCCGATTATGAGCTTACCACATTTCCGCATTTCATTGATAACCCGCGCAAATCCGTTGAAAAACGTTTGACCCTGTTGCTCATTTGTTATAGACGACAACTCTTCGAACGAAGCCCCAGAGCAAAAGGCCTTTTCACCACCAGACTGCAGAACAATCACTTTCACATCGGCATCATTGCCGCAACTATGAAACTCCTGCGCCAGCTTTTCAAGTATTTCTCCCGGTAATGAATTACTCTGGGGATGAAAGAACTCGATCGTCGCAATACCATTGTGCGTTTCCGTTTTTACGTAACCCTGGCGGATTTCTTCTGTCATAAAATTATAATTGTTTTCGTTTAACCATGGTGAGTATGGTGGCAACACCCGTCAGTTCGTCCGTTTCATCAAACATCTCCACCAGCCATTTTACAATCCCTTTAGGAAGATCGTTTTCATCTTTCAGATCCTGCCTTACCTTCTCCCGGCAGGTGAACCGTATATACAATTCAGAACCGGGATATACCGGCTTGGTGAACCGCAGCTCGTCGATGCCATAATTCAAAAGCACCGGGTTCTTATCAAAGCTATCCACGAATAAACCAGCCGCCGCACTCATAATAAAATACCCGTGAGCAACCTGCCTTTCAAACATGGTTCCGTTAAAATCCGTAGTACGGATATGGGCATAAAAATGATCGCCTGAGAGTGCTGCAAATCGATCGATATCATCAGACGTAATGAGTCTTTTCTCCGTTACTATCTGGTCTCCGATTTCCAGTTCTTCAAAATGTTTCTTGAAAGGATGCACCCCCGGATCTTTTCCGGCAGCACCCTGCTGGTACACATTGCTCACTGCCGTTATCATATCCGGAGAACCCTGAAGGGCTACCCGCTGCATATAATGCTTAACCCCCCTTATGCCCCCCATTTCCTCACCCCCACCCGCGCGGCCCGGGCCTCCATGCACCAGCAAGGGCAGCGGTGAACCATGGCCGGTACTTTCCTTCGCACATTGATTATTCAGAATCAGAATCCTTCCATGCCATGCCCCCGCACCCAGTACATATCTTTTAGCCACGCCACCGTCTGCCGTAACGATAGAACTCACCAGCGAACCCCTCCCCATACGCGAAAGTTCGATGGCACTTTCCATATCATCATAAGGCATCAGCGTAGATACCGGGCCAAAAGCTTCCACTTCATGCACTTCCTTAGCCTGGAACGGATGCTCATTCAGCAACAGCAACGGGCTGATGAAAGCACCTTTGATGGCATCCGCATCGATCACCTCCACACTATCCAGGCTGCCGTAAACAATACTAGAAGAAGCCAGTAATTTCTGCACCTGTTTTCTTACCTCCTTCCGCTGCCCTTCCCCGGCCAGGGAGCCCATTCTCACCCTTTCATTCAGGGGATTTCCTATGGTAGTTTGTGCCAGTGCTTTACCCAGCGCTATCTGCACATCTTCCAGTTTATTCTGAGGAACAAAAATTCTTCGTATAGCCGTGCATCTCTGACCGCATTTGGTTGTCATCTCCTTTCTTACTTCCTTGATAAAAATATCCCACTCCGGCATTTCAGCACTTACATCCTCTCCCAGAACAATGCAGTTGAGTGAGTCCGCCTCCATGGTAAAAGCTACATTGGAAGCAAGAACATTCGGGTGGCTTTTCAGTTTTAGTCCCGTAGCCGCACTTCCCGTAAACGTAATTACATCCTGCGCATTCACATGATCCAGCAGATCACCAGCGTTGCCGCAAATCAATTGAAATGCCCCTTCGGGTAAAATGCCGGAGGCAACGATCTCGCGGGCCACCGCTTCCGTTAAAAAAGAAGTGACCGTTGCAGGCTTTACTACTGCCGGCACACCAGCCAGCAGGTTCACCGCTATCTTTTCAAGCATTCCCCACACGGGGAAATTAAACGCGTTGATATGGATGGCAACCCCCTCCTTAGGAACCAGCAGGTGATGGCCTATGAAAGTGCCCGCCTTCCCCAGAAAGTGCGCTTCTCCATCAAGGCAGTAAGATTCGTCAGGGAACTTCCTTCGCAGAGACGCGTAGGAAAACAGGTTGCCTATCCCGCCTTCAATATCTACCCAGCTATCTGCCCGGGTAGCCCCCGTTTGGTAACTGATAGCATAAAACTTCTCCAGGTGCTCCCGCAGATGAAGAGCCAGAGCCTTTAGCATCTGGCCTCTTTCGTGAAAAGTCATTTTTCTGAGGGCGGCATTTCCTTTGCGTCGCCCATATTCGAGAACGCTCCTGAAATCTAGCCCCTCGGAACCGCCATAACCTATCAGTTCGCCGTTTACGGCATTAAACAATGCCTGCCCCTCTCCATCGCCTGCTACCCATTTTCCGTTGATATAATTTTCAAGCCTTTTCATAAGCAGCAAAATTTGGATAAAGATATTTAATTAACAATAGGATGAATGGAATTAACAGGACGGGAAATGATGTAGGATTTCCGTCGTATCCGCTCGTCTAAATAGTCATCATCCTAGGTACATCCTAGGTAGATACTAGGTAGATCCTAGGTAGATCCTAGCTAGTTGTACGTAGTATCAACGTAGGATGTACCTAGGATCTACCTAGTATCTACCTAAAATGATGGTAATACTACCATAGCAAAGCCGGCCGGGAACTAAAAAGAGCCGCCTCAAACGTGCGTTTGAGGCGGCTCTTAGTGTATTTTGACCGTATGTAAGGTTATTGTTTCTGATCGATTTCGGTGCAAAGCAGTTGGAAGATGTCCTCCACAGCGCCTTCTCCCTTTACGTGCTCCACTTTGCCGTATCGCTGATAGTATTCAGCGACGGGTAGTGTTTCATTGCGGTAAACCTCCTGACGCCGACGCTGAATTTCTGGGTCTGCGTCATCCAGCCGCCCACTTGTCTTCGCCCGGCCAATTAACCGGTGAATCAGCTCGTCCTGGTTCACATGCAGGAAAAGGACGGAATGAATAGCGGTTTGTTTTTGCTCCAGCAATCGATCCAGTGCTTCCGCCTGTGCTACCGTGCGCGGGAAACCGTCAAAAAGAAAGCCTTTAGCGTTCGGATTTGCTTCAAGTGCCGATTCGATCATTCCTATCACTACGGAATCCGGCACGAGCTGGCCGTTCTGAATAAATTCCTTCGCTTCCCTGCCGAGTTTGGTTTCTGTTTTCATTTCCTGGCGCAGCAGATCGCCGGTACTCAGGTGTTTCCATCCGTATTTCTCGATCAGCTTCTCACTTTGAGTTCCTTTACCGCTGCCCGGAGGGCCAAATAGAATTAAATTGAACATAGCGTGGTTATGTCGTGGTTATATCTTTATCTAAAGAAATCGAAAAACACTGTTTCGGGGAGTAAATATAATGGATGAATATTGAAAATCGTCTAAGTACCGGAATTATGTGGAAGAAACCTCGCTCTTTATTTTAACATTCTAAAAAAACTACCGAAACTTCCTTGCCGTAAATTTGTTATATACTATTTACCATGAGAAATGTAGCACTTGTGCTTCTTGCTGTTTTATTGCAGCAATGCAGCTTTTCACAAACGTCTGATAAAAAGAAGACAACCGTTATGGATAATACTGAAAAAAAGGACAATCCCGTTTATTCTAAAACGGACAGCAGTAAAGTTAATTTAACCGATGCTGAATGGCGTAAAATACTGCCTGCAGATGTTTATCATATTGCGCGGGAAAAGGGTACAGAACGCCCGTGGACCAGCAAATTCGAGACTTCAAAAGAAGTGGGTACCTACTACTGCGCTGTTTGCGGAAACCCCCTCTTTGAAAGCGATACTAAATTCGAAAGTGGTTGCGGCTGGCCCAGCTTCTATCAGCCTATCAGCAAAACTTCCATTATTTATACGCCGGATAATGCACACGGCATGACGCGCACCGAAGTGCAGTGCGGCAAGTGCAAATCGCACCTTGGGCATGTTTTTGAAGACGGACCCCCTCCAACTGGTTTGCGTTATTGCATAAATGGTGTAGTGCTGGATTTCGACAAGGCGCAGAATGCAGAAAAGAAATACAATGAAGGCAAGAAGGGATAAGTGATGGCTTATTTCAGCTCATTCATCTCTACATTTACCTGAATGGCAACTTCTTTGCCTAGTGCTGCTCCGCCAGAACTGATATGATAATCATATCGATTAATGGCGGTAGTACACTTGAACGAAGCTTTGCCTGTTTTTACACCCGGGTTGCTGTTGGAAACAACTTCGAAAACAACAGTTTTAGTTACATCTTTCAGGGTTAAATTACCGGTTAACTGGTACTTTTTTCCGCCTAGGGGTTTAAAGGAAGTACCTTCAAAACTGATCTTGGGAAACTTCGTCACATCAAAATAACCATCTGATCGCAGGTGCTTGTCACGCGCTTCGTTGTCGGTATTTATAGATGCGGCATCGATCGTAAAGCGGATTCTGGCATCGGAAAAATCGGGGCGTGTGCTCTCCATCGTGCCATCGAAAATACTGAACAAACCTTCTGCTTTAGATACCACTAAATGGGTGATGGAAAACGTGATACTGGACTGGCTCTTGTCCAATACCCATTTAGACGAATCGTCCGGTTTGCCGGCCAGTACTTCTTCTGCTTCATTTTCTATCTCCCTGGCAGGTTTAAAAGATATGGATGACAAGGTGATGGCGAAAAGGAAGGGAAGAAAATAAAGGATCCGTGT
The DNA here is from genome assembly GCA_014380425.1 of Chitinophagaceae bacterium. GTDB lineage: Bacteria > Bacteroidota > Bacteroidia > Chitinophagales > Chitinophagaceae > JADCRZ01. The sequence goes on from JACMJX010000247.1 coordinate 24,029, forward strand.
CATTGATGCTGCTTTTATGATTGACTCTTAAGGTGAAATTAATATTTTTTTATAAGACACTCTTCATTTCATCTTCCTTTGCTTCGGATGGTGTGCTTACTTAATGCTACTTTTGCAACTTCAAGAAACCAGATCATGAAGCTATCTCATTTATCGGAAACCCTGATCGGCTCGGAAATAGTGAAACTAGGCGGCGAGATTCGTGAAAAAATCCGCAAGGGCGAAAAGATCTACAATTTCACTATAGGCGACTTCGATCCGAATATATTCCCCATCCCTGCCGAGCTGGAAGAAGAGATCATAAATGCTTACCGAAGCCATTTCACCAATTACCCCAGTTCTGAGGGGAATCCGGACCTGAGAGAGGCCGTTGCCGCTTTTCTGAAAGAAAGGAATGGGCTTGCCTATACACCCGATGAGATTCAGATCGCTTCCGGTGGGCGCCCCCTGATCTATTCGGTCTTCCGGGCTATCTGCGACGAGGGCGACAAGGTGATTTATGCAGTACCCTCCTGGAACAATAACCACTATACGCATTTTGTGGATGGCGAGCATGTGGTAATTCAAACTACAATGGAAAACGACTTTATGCCGACAGCCGCCGACATAAAACCACATGTAAAAGGAGCTACGCTTCTAGCACTGTGCTCTCCGCAAAACCCTACCGGCACTACCTTCAGCAAAGAAGAACTAGAAGCGATCTGCGATATGGTACTGGAAGAGAACGATGCCCGCCAGCCTGGCGAAAAAAAGCTGTATGTAATGTACGACCAGATGTACGGTCATCTTACGTATGGCGAGATCCGGCATTATGATCCCGTATCCCTCCGCCCCCAAATGCGTGATTACACGGTTTTTATCGATGCCATCAGCAAGGTATTCGCATCTACCGGTGTTCGGGTCGGCTGGGGATTCGGGCCCGCACCCCTTATTGCTAAAATCAAGGCTATTCTTACCCATTTGGGCGCCTGGGCGCCTATGGCGGAACAGAAAGCCGTAGCGCGGTTTCTTGGGCAGAAAGAGGCTATAGACAAATACCTGGTGCATTTTAAGGCGGAAGTAGAGGAAAGGCTGCGTGCTATTCATGATGGAATTATTGCGCTTAAAAACGAAGGGCTACAGGTAAATTCCGTTGCGCCGCAGGCTGCCATCTATCTTACCATTCAAATCGATCTGGCCGGAAAAACGGACCCCTCAGGTAAAAAGCTGGAAAACCAGGCGGATGTTACCGCCTATTTGTTAAACGAAGCCCGCCTGGCCCTGGTGCCCTTTTACGCGTTTGGTGCACCGGCCAATTCCAGCTGGTACCGCCTAAGCGTAGGCACCTGTAAAAAGGAAGAAATACCGGGAATGCTGGAACAACTCAAAAATGCATTGCACAGGCTTACATAAGTTGACTGCTTGATAATCTACAATGTCGAAGGCCTTTTCTTTTATTCCGTAGATCATGATGGTGGCACATAACGCTCCTTCTGCAACTCCCCATCATTCTGGCTAGAATTAGCTGATTTTGTCCTGGTGTTACCCTGGTGTTACCCTTATTCCAGGTAAATATTCGCGGATTACTCTAAAGACCCGCTCAGAAATCAGACGCTTTTGTCTTAAACTTTAAGAAAACATTGAGAAATCAGGCAATTATTAATTGAGGTCAATTCCTTTATCTTTGCCAACCTCTTATAAACGGGTACTTTTTATTTCGAAAACACTAATATGAAGAAAGTAATTGTAGCAGCGGCCTTTCTGATAACAACGCTGGATGTTTTTTCTCAAACCCCCGATTCACTTCCGCAGGCGACTGATACATTAACTGACACATTAAAGGTTAACGAGCAGATTGCTACTCCAGCAACACAACCTAAAAAGAAAGATTGGAGTAAGGTTAGTCTGGCCAACCGCCCTAACGATCACTTCATGTTTCAATTAGGCTACGAAGGATGGACCGGCAAGCCGGATAGTGCCCGAACAAAGGGAATTCCCCGTACGCTCAATATTTACTTCATGCTTGACCTGCCGTTCAAAACAGATCCACGATTTAGCGTGGGCCTCGGGTTAGGAATAAGCAGTGCCGGTGTTTACTTCGACAAAACAAGAGTAGGCGTAGCCGATAACACTAACACTTTGCAGTTTGAAGACGTATCGAACCGGAACAACTTCAAAAAATACAAGCTTGCCTATACATACCTGGAAGTTCCTGTAGAACTGCGGTTTTCCAGAGATCCTGAAAACGATGGCAAAAGCCTGAAGTTTGCGTTGGGCGCCAAGGTAGGAACACTGTTGAACGTGCATACTAAAGGCAAAACGCTTCAGGATGCCGAAGGAAGAACCATCGGCAACTATACTGAAAAGCTGGCTTCCCGGCAATACTTCGAAAGCATCCGCCTGGCTGGTACGGCTAGAGTGGGTATTGGCCATTTTGGACTATTTGGAGCTTACCAGATCAATAATTTCATAAAGGATGGCTCAGGGCCTAATATTCGTCCGTTTACTATAGGATTCACATTCAGCGGTCTGTAGAGCAACACTCCCGCTTTGTGTCCTCTGCCATCTCCCGTATATTTGCTGAAACAATCACAGCGTAGTGCTAGAAAGAAAAAAGAACATACAGGACGAGGTAAGGGCAATATTAGTAGGAGTTATACAAAAAGACCACACCGAGCAGCAGGTGAGCGAGTATATGGAAGAACTGGCATTTCTTGCTGAAACCGCGGGAGCCATCACCATTAAAAAGTTTACCCAGAAGCTTCATAGCTACGACAGTAAAACCTTTGTAGGTAAAGGAAAACTCGAGGAAATAAAAGACTATATGGTTGGCAGGAACATCGAAGTAGTTATATTCGACGATGAACTTACTGGCTCCCAGATCACTAATATTGAAAAAGTGCTGGACATACGGGTGATCGACAGAAGCGATCTCATACTCGATATTTTTGCCCGAAGGGCTAAAACGGCGCAAGCCAAAACGCAGGTGGAGCTGGCACAGTATCAATACCTGCTTCCGCGCCTGAGAGGGATGTGGAAACACCTGGAACGCCAGGGGGGCGGTATCGGCTCCAGGGGCCCGGGAGAAACTGAAATTGAAACGGATAGACGGATTGTAAACGATAAGATCTCTCTGCTGCGCAAACGCCTGAAGGAAATAGACAAGCAGGCTTTCACCCAGCGAAAAGATCGTGGAGAATTCATCCGGGTGGCATTGGTAGGATATACCAATGTAGGCAAATCTACCCTTATGACCTTGCTTAGTAAAAGCGATGTATTTGCCGAAAACAAACTGTTTGCAACGCTCGATACTACTACGCGTAAAGTGGTTTTTGAGAATACGCCCTTCCTTCTAAGCGATACCGTGGGATTCATCCGCAAGCTTCCGCACCATCTCGTAGAGAGCTTTAAAAGCACCCTGGATGAAGTAAGGGAAGCCGATATCCTCCTGCATGTGGTAGATATCTCGCACCCCCAGTACGAAGAACAGTTGGGCGTGGTGAACAAGACCTTGCAGGAACTGGGAGCTTTCGAAAAGCCGATAATTACCATTTTCAATAAGATGGATCTCTACGAAAAGTATACTTTCGACGAATGGCTGGAAGATGAGGTGAAGCAGGAACTACTGTTAGACCTTAAGGAAAGATGGCTTGGTGAAACCAGTAATAATGCCGTATTCATATCTGCCGTGGAAAGGAAAAATATCGACGAGCTGAGAGCAGTGATCCTCCATAAGGTAAGGGATCTTTACCAGATAAGATATCCCTATAGAACCGAATACTACAATAACACGACCGATACCGTATGATAAAGATCGCCCTTAGCGAAGCCGATATTCCTTTTCAGGAAAACAATATAGGAGTTGTGGAGATAAATGATAAGAAGATCTGCATTGGCAGGCATAACAATCAGTTATTTGCCTTTGGGCAGGAATGCCCTCACGCAGGCGTGCTGCTTAAAGACGGCTGGATAGATGCGAAAGGCAATGTAGTATGCCCGCTGCACGAATACAAATTCAACCTACGCACCGGCCGAGAAACATTTGAAGGGAATTATGTGATGAAGCATTGGACGGTTATCGTAAAGGATGAAGGCATTTACCTGGACGCAGCATTCATTTAATTATAGAACCCTATGTCAGTACTGGAATGGTTAGATAAAGCAGACCGCTCGCTTTTTACACTTATTCACGCAGATGGCGCCGTTCCTGCGCTGGATTGGTTGATGCTGCTGCTACGTAAAGGATCTACCTGGGTACCCTTGTACGCCTTCATGCTTTACTGGAGCATCCGCAATGTTAGAAAATACGTGTTGAAGTTCGCCATCCTGTCTCTGGCTTGTGCAGGGCTAACGGATTATATAAGTTCCTCCATACTGAAGCCTTTCTTTGGCCGGCTAAGACCCTGCTACGATGAAGCCCTGGCTCCTGTGATACGTAATATTATTGGCTGCGCAGGCAAGTACGGTATGCCTTCCGGGCATGCAACCAATCACTTCGGGCTGGCCTGCTTCTGGTTCTTTACCATCCTGCTGATGACAGGCAAAAAATGGTACTGGCTCTGGGCATGGGCTGCTGCCATTTGCTATGCGCAGGTTTATGTAGGTAAACACTACCCGTTCGACGTTGTAGCAGGTGGATGCCTTGGAACAGTTATCGGCTACCTGATGTACCTGTTGTTCCGGAAATGGACGCTTGCGGAACTTCGCTTGTCTTGATAATTTGGTCTAAGTTTGCGCTGCCAAATTGCGCCCATCGTAAACATGCTGAACAACCTTAAACTTACATATGTAATTCTTGCTGCCGCCATCCTGGTCAACTTCAGCGGGCTCTTCATCACCATTATCGGCTCCGATGGTACACTCTATGCGAGTATCGCCAAAACGATGGCCCTTCATAACAACTACTCCGATCTTTTCGTGACCGGAAAAGACTGGCTGGATAAGCCGCATTTGCCGTTCTGGTTAACGGCGTTCTTCTTCGAGATCTTCGGCATTCACACCTGGAGTTATAAACTGCCCGGCATCCTGTGCATGATGATGGGAGTGTTTTATACTTACCGGTTCGCGAAGGAGCTTTATAATAAAGAAACAGCGCTTTGGGCAGCCATTATACTGCTTACGGCAGAACATATCATACTCTCGAACAATGATGTAAGAGCCGAACCCTACCTTACAGGATTCATCATTGCGGCCATCTATCATTTTTACCGGACGCTTCATTATAAAAGCAGCTGGCATCTTGTAGCAGGTGCTTTCTTTACGGCGCTCGCCATTATGACTAAAGGCATGTTTGCCCTCATTCCGGTAGCTGCTGCCATAGGAGGCGAGATAATGATGAAAAACCGCTGGAAGGAGCTGCTGCATGCCCGTTGGCTGGCAGCGGCTGCATTGATACTGCTATTTATTACGCCCGAACTCTATTGCCTTTATAACCAATTTGATCAGCACCCGGAAAAGACGGTATTCGGCAGGCAGGGAGTTTCAGGGCTGTATTTCTTTTTCTGGGATAGCCAGTTTGGCCGGTTCTTCAACACCGGGCCCATCAAAGGCAAGGGTGACAAGTCGTTCTTTTTGCATACAACGCTCTGGGCATTCCTGCCCTGGTCGCTGTTGCTGTATGCTGCCCTTACACAATGGTTTCGTAAGCACTTCCGCGATGCCCGCCGCCACGAATGGTACTGCTTTTTTGGTAGCCTGGCTACGTTCCTTCTGTTTTCGCTATCCAGGTTTCAGCTGCCTCATTACCTGAATATCGTGTTCCCGCTGTTTGCCATCATTACCGCGCAATACCTGTTCAGCCTTAGAAGCCGAACCACGCTCCGTGCCGTCAATATTACCCAGCTGGTGCAGGCAGTGCTGCTGGTAGTACTAGCTATGGTTATCTTTTGGTTCTTTAAGCCGGATACAGTTAGTATTGAAGGCATAGGGCTGATGGTGCTTACTTTTGCCGCAATCCTGGTGATTCCCGCAGCAACACTGCTGCAAAAAGCATTGTATCGCACAGCGCTTACCGCTATCTTCGTGAACATCTTTCTCAACATGATCTTTTATCCCAACCTGCTTCAGTACCAGTCTGGCAGTGAAGCAGCCAGGTGGATCAATAAAAACCACAAAGGTGTTCCGGTAGTGCAGTTCGCCGCTGATAAGTACTCTTATGCTCTCGAGTTCTATCTCGATGAGCCCCTGATCATATGTGATTCAAACGGCCAGCTACCGAAAAAGCCTTTTCTCGTATATCACCAAGCGCCGTTGCCCATAGAAGATACGGGAGCGGTAAAACTGCTGAAAGAGTGGTCAGACTACCCGATCAGCCGCCTTACACCCAAGTTCCTGAACAAGGCAACGAGAGGAGAGAAAACCGGGGTATTCAAGGTTGTTAGGGTAGAATGAAAAAAGCCGCCTCGATGTATCGAGACGACTTTCTTTTATTAGAACGATTGCTTGCTAGAGACGCGGTGTATTAGTATCCGGGGTTTTGCTCAATCTGGTAGACTTGCTCTT
>JACMJX010000248.1 GCA_014380425.1 Chitinophagaceae bacterium
CCGTGATGGATCCTTTCGGTAAACAGGTGGTAGTTACCACAGACATGCTGGTAGAAGGCGTGCATTTCGATCTGATGTACACTCCGCTGAAGCATCTTGGATATAAAAGTATAGTGGTTAATCTGAGTGATCTTTACGCCATGAATGCCGTACCGGCACAGGTAACGGTAAGCATCGCATTTAGTAACCGGTTCAGCCTGGAAGCGTTGGAAGACTTTTATGAAGGCATATATGCAGCATGCGAAAAGTACGGTGTGGACCTTGTAGGAGGCGATACCACCTCTTCTCAAAAAGGATTCATCATTTCCGTTACGGCCATAGGAGAAGTGACGCCTGATAAGTACGTAAAAAGAAGCACGGCCCGCAAAGGCGATCTGCTTTGCGTTAGCGGATTCCTCGGCGGAGCTTACCTCGGGCTTACACTGCTGGAGCGCGAAAAACAGATTTACATGGAAAATCCGCAGGTGCAGCCTGACCTTGAAAATGAAAAGTATGTCGTGGGCAGAATGCTCAAACCCGAAGCAAGAAAGGATATTATCGAATTTCTTGAATCTTCCGGTATCCTGCCTACTTCCATGATGGATGTGAGCGACGGGCTTAGTTCAGAAGTGCTTCATATCTGCAGGCAGAGTAATGTGGGTTGCGTGTTGTATGAAGAAAAGATACCCATTCATGAAGACACCCGGCAGGCAGCCTTCAAATTCAAGCTCGATCCTACAGCCTGCGCCTTAAGCGGAGGGGAAGACTACGAACTCCTGTTTACACTCCGGCAGGAGGATTACGATAAACTGGTATTGAATGAAGAAATCAGCGTAATCGGTTATATGACCGAACCTGAAAACGGAGCTCATATTCTAACGAAAGGGGGAAATAAATTTCCTGTCACCGCCCAGGGCTGGAATGCATTCGGTTGATGTTGGAGCGGGATTTGCTGTCTACCAGATTGAAATCTATGAAAACACTTTTTAAGGGCCCCTATAAACGTTGTTCCTGCCATGTGTCGATTGTCTGTCTTTTTCTGTTATCGGCCTGTACGGCATCCAGGAATTTCAGAGCAGACCGCAAGTTTGCAGCAGAAACATTAAGAGCTGATTACCGGGTGTTTCGAGGCGTGCTGGAAGAAAACCATCCAAGCATCTACTGGTACACTTCTAAAGACTCCCTGGATTATTACTTTGATGCAGGCTATGCCAGAATCAAAGACTCCATGACGGAAATAGGATTCAGGAACATCCTGAATTACACCATTGCCAAAATCAACTGTGGACATACAACGGTCAACTACTCGAAAGAACTTAAACGCCACCTGGACACCAGTCAGTTGAAACGATTCCCCCTAAGCATTAAACTATGGGGAGATACGGCTGTTGTGTACGCAAACCTTAACAGACACGATACGATTCTAAAAAGAGGCACGATCATTACGGCGATCGATGGTCGCCCCATGTCCTTCTATCGGGATAGTCTCATCCAGTTTCTTTCCACGGATGGTTATAATATCAATCATAAATACCAGACTTTAAGCGGCCGTACCAGCTTTGCAACCTTGTATAAGAACGTTTTTGGCCTTAAAGATTCTTTCAGGGTAAGTTATCTGGATACCCTCTTTGCAGCGCATTCCATCCAGATTCCTGTCTTCGACCCTAACAAAGACACTTCATTAAAAAAGATCAACTTCCCCAGGATGAGCCACGCGGAGAGAAAACAGCTAAGGCTAAGGGCTAACAATAACCTGGTTACCGATACCTCTGCGAAAACAGCCTTGCTTACCATCAATACATTTACAAGCGGAGACCATATCAAGCACTTCATTCGTAAATCGTTTCGCAAACTGAGGCAGGAAGAGATTCGTTTCCTGATCATCGACGTAAGAAATAACGGGGGAGGCGATGTTTCCAATTCTACGTTACTTACAAAGTACATCACTGATAAAAAATTCAAGATCGCCGACTCGCTTTATGCCGTCAGTAAAAAAAGCCGTTATGGAAAGCATATCAGGCACTATTTCCGAAACAGGGTCTTCATGGCTTTCATAGCAAAAAAGCGGGAAGACGGCAAATACCATTACGGCTATTTCGAACGTCACTATTTCAAGCCGAGAAAGACAAATCATTTTAATGGTGACGTATACGCTATCATCGGCCCCAATTCCTTCTCCGCCACAACGCTGTTTATCAACTCCATTAAAGGAATGCCGAATGTTAAGATAATCGGAGAGGAAACTGGTGGAGGCTCTTATGGAAATACTGCCTGGCAGATCCCGGACGTTACACTTCCCCATACAAAAATCCGCTTCCGTCTGCCACTGTTCCGTTTCGTGCAAAATAGCAATAATCCCAAAACAGGTAGAGGCATCTACCCAGATATGGAAGTAAAACCAACCGTTGAATCTATCTTCAAAGGATATGATGTTAAACTGGAATTCATAAGGAAACTTATTTATGGAGAAAAGCTATCCAGGAGGTGAGCGCTATGCGGCGCCCTATATAACGATTCCTTAAGGCATAATGGCAAAATGATCCCCATCCTTCCAAAAGGGAAACTTCTCTCTCGTTTTGTCCAGGTCGGTCTTTATAAGCGTGAAAGTATGTATCGCTTCGTCGTCGGGGGCGTGGTACAATACATCGCCCAGCATATCGATAACCATTGAGTCCCCGCTGTGATAAACAGCATGTCCATCATTACCCACCCTGTTCACACCAATCGTATAGCACTGGTTTTCGATAGCCCTGGCCTGCAACAATGCTTTCCAGGCCGTACTCCTTCGTTCAGGCCAGTTGGCAATATAAATAAGCACATCATATTCCAGCCCCTCTTCCTGGCTCTGTTGCCGGGACCACACGGGGAAGCGCAGGTCGTAGCATACCTGCAGATGGATCTTCCAGCCCTTTACGGAAGCTATCAATCGCCTGTTACCCCTGGTGTAATGTTGATCTTCTTCCGCATAAGCAAAGAGGTGCCGCTTATCGTACGTGCCAAACGTTCCGTTGGGTAGCATCCAGATCAGCCGGTTGTAATAGTTTCCTTCTTCTTCTATAATTACACTTCCGGTAAGTATTATTTTTTTTGCCGCACTTATTCTTTTCATCCAGTTCACCGTTTCTCCATCCATCCGTTCGGCAAACAAGCGCGGCTGCATGCTGAAGCCGGTACTGAACATTTCGGGGAGAATCACTATTTCTGTCTTCTCTGTCAACGAAAAGATCTTTTCTTCGAACATCTTCAGGTTCGCGGCTTTATCTTCCCAGGCCAGTGTTGATTGTATAAGTGTAAAACAAAGTGTGGACATTTGGCTGTCTTTAAATCCGGGCCCGGCCCTTATAATTCTTTAATAAAATCGTTGATCAATTCCCGTTCATAACCTTTCTGTAACAGGTAATCCTGGATTTTTCGCTTTTTGGTAAACAGGTTCTTCTCGCTTTTCAGGCTTTCTTTTTTTTCTTCGGCCAGCCTAAGAAAGGTTGCCTGGTAAGCTTCATCATCAATGTTCGCTATAGCCTTTTTTATACAATACTCGCTGATCTGCTTTTGCTTTAGCTCATAGCGAATCTTTACTTTCCCCCAACACTTGATTCTAAACCTGCCGCCCGCATATTGAATAGCAAAGCGCTCTTCATTGAGGTAATTATCTTCAATTAAAGTGCTTAGCAGTTCTTCCACTTCTACTTTTCGCAGCCCGAAAGTATACAGTTTTTCCTTTACCTCCTGATGCGTCCGCTCCTGGTACCCGCAAAAGTACCGGGCCTTCTGAAGGGCCTGTTCTTTGGAAAGCGTTTGCTTATAGGGCTGCGCCATGATATAAAGATACATCCCTCAACTAACAACTAATCCACACTTGGTAAAACCTGCTTTCGATAAGGCAAAAATCAGTAGTTTCGCTGCATACATTTTCAATCGCGATCCATCATGAAGTTTATTGTATCCTCGTCAGCATTATTGAAACAGTTGCAACAGATAAGCGGTGTTATCAATGCTAATACCGTGCTTCCTATCCTTGAAGATTTTCTGTTTGAAATAGAAAAGAACAAGCTTACTGTTGTTGCTACTGACCTGGAAACCGTAATGCGGGTGCAGATGGATGTGGAGGCGAATGAGAATGGAAGAGTGTGCATCCCCGCAAAGATCCTCATCGATTCCCTGAAAAATATCCCGGATCAACCTCTTAGCTTCAATATCGATAAGAACTTCGCCGTGGAGCTCACCAGCGATAATGGTAAGTATAAAGTGATGGGCGAAAACCCCGATAACTTCCCAAAAGAACCTGTTGCAGATGACACTACGTCTTTTACCATCATTTCTTCTGCCCTCGTTACCGGTATCAATAAAACACTTTTCGCCGTAAGTACCGACGATCTCCGCCCTGCCATGACGGGCGTTTACTTCGAGCTGGACGAAAAATACATCCAGTTCGTTTCCACAGACGCGCACCGGCTCGTTCGATACAAGAGAACAGATGTTGCCTGCCCCAGGAAAGACGCTTTCATCGTTCCCAAAAAGCCGCTGAACATTCTTAAATCTGCCCTGCCGCTCAACTCAGACGAACTGACCATCAGCTATAACAGCAATCACCTTTTCGTAAAACACGGCTCCACTCAAATGAGCTGTCGCCTGATAGACGCCCGTTTTCCAGACTATAAAGTGGTTATCCCCGCAGATAACCCCTACAAATTAACGGTGAACAGGAGCGATTTCCAAAGCGCACTCCGCCGCATAAGTGTTTTTAGTAACAAAAGCACTAACCAGGTAGTGCTGAATATTCAGGGAAGCGAGCTAAACCTGGCCGCACAGGATGTCGACTTTTCGTTTGAAGGAAATGAGCGTATGAAATGCCAGTACGATGGAGAGGATCTAGCCATTGCTTTCAATGCACGCTTTCTCATCGAAATGCTGAACGCTGCCGACAGCGGAGAAATAAACGTGGAGCTTTCAACGGCCACCAAGGCCGGCATTCTTAAGCCCGTAGAAGTGGATGAAAATGAGGAACTGCTGATGCTGGTAATGCCCCTGATGCTCAATAATTAATTCAAACGCCCACCACTACTGCTGAAGCTGTTGCTCCTGTTGCTGTTGTTGCTGCTGCTGTTGTTTTTGCA
>JACMJX010000249.1 GCA_014380425.1 Chitinophagaceae bacterium
AACCTTACAGTTTGTCTGATCCTGAAAAAAGTTGAAACTTTTGGGGAGTGATAAAAAGTAGTGTCATTAATCCGTATATACGTTGACAAAAATAAATATTTTTTAATATTTTCCCATTGTTCGTACTGACTTAAGTTGTCAGGTGGCGACTTGTTGTTATACATATTTTTCCCTTAATTCATTGCTCTGCGCCCCCAGCCTCCCTCACCCAAACGGGGGAGGCTGGGGGCGCAGCGCTTTGTTTTGACTTGTTTGATTTCCAACGTTTTATCAATGGCTCATCCAGGCAGTGCGCTTCAAAAGGAGTCATATAATTACAACTCATATGGGGTCTCAGTTGATTATAGTTATTAATACTAATTTCTACTGCTAGTAATGCCTCCATGTGGTTTTTAAATATCCTGTTTAGTTTGAAGTCCGTTTTTAATATACCGTTCACTCGTTCTGCCATTGCATTTTCATAGGGATCCCCGTTATCAGTCATACTGATCTCAATGTTTGCTTCTTTTAGTTTTTGTACATACTGAAAGCTGCAATATTGTGAACCCCGATCAGAGTGATGTATTACCGAGAGCCCTGTTTTATTTCGACTGGAAATAGCCATGTCCAAAGCTTTGATGCATCCATCTGCACTTAAAAACTGATGAAGGAAATAGCCTATAATCATCCTGGAATGAGCATCCGTGATTAAAGAGAGATAATTAAAATCTTTTCCGACACAGACATAAGTCAGATCACATACCCAGACCTGCTCAGTAGTTGTTACCTCCAACTCCTTTATTAGATTGGGATACTTCTTCATCCAATGATTGGAATTGGTCGTTTTAGGAAGCTTTCGCGTAACACGAATTGTGAGGTTGTGGGTTTGCAGCAACTTATGCAACTTGTCCCTTCCCATCTTAATTCCACTTTTGCGAAAGCTGTTCTGCAGTAATAAATACAGCTTTTTAGTGCCCAGGCCTGGTATTTCCCGCCGCAAAGCGGCTACAAGATCTAATACCAGCATAGAGTTAGCAGCTTGCTCTCTGAAGTATAATAGCTTTTGATAATGTGCTTGCCGGGTTTTACCAAACAATCGGCAAAGAGGACCGACTCCGGTCTTTGCGATTTTATTGTTCTGAAGCGCTAGGACTGTTTGGTGCCAGACTTTTTTCGGATAGGTATTTTCATATCCTTTTCTGCAATATCAATCATGGTATTAAGAGCCAGAATCATCAAATTGGCATTTTTTACTGCCTTTTCCAGCTCCTTATTACGATACTTGAGTGCTTCAAGATCCTGTTGCTGTTTTGCTGTCATGGGAGGTAAAGTTACTAGTCCTGTCTCAATTTTTAGCTTGTAAGCTTTTACCCAATGCATAATGGTATAGACATTCTGGATGTTGAATTCTTCCATGATCTGATTGGGACTTTCTCCGCCGAATATTACCCGAAAAGCGACTTGTTCCTTAATCGCATCTGAATACTGATAGCTGGTCAATAAATCTTTAATATGATCTTCCATTTCGAAGCTTTTTGCCCCAAAAAACCGTAAACCTATATCCGGACAAGACATCTTGAATCAGGCACCTAAGATGCTGTAAATTTTATGTGTTCCTGCGCCTGCTCCGCCATGACAGGTGGATGATTCTTTCGCTACCGGTTTTGTTTTTCACCCCCTTTGCGCTACCTTTGCGGCCCAGAAAGCATTCTATCATTAGAACTCATTATTTATGTCAGGTGCCTTAAAAGAGGTTCGCAACAGGATAAAATCGGTGCAAAGTACCCAGCAAATTACGAAAGCGATGAAAATGGTGAGTGCCGCCAAATTGCGCCGCGCGCAGGACGCCATCACCCAGATGCGCCCCTACGCCCGCAAACTTCAGGAAATGCTGAGCAATATCGTGAGCAATACCGAAGAAGAAGTAGGAGGATCTCTCGCAACAGCCCGGCCCGTGGAGAAAGTGCTCCTGATCGTTATCACCAGCGACCGCGGACTGGCAGGCGCCTACAATGCCAATATCATAAAGGCTGCTAAAGTAGCTATCAATGAACGATACGCCCAGCAGTTCGCAAAAGGGAATGTGCATATATGGGGTATCGGGAAAAAAGGATATGAACATTTCCTGCGACTTAATTATAATGTGCATGCCGATTTCAAAGATATTTTTCTGAACCTGAGGTTCGACACCGTGCAAGCCTGTGCATCTGCGGCAGTTAAAGCCTTCGAAGCAAAGGAATACGATGCCGTCGAGCTGGTTTACAGCGAGTTCCGGAATGCCGCTACCCAGCGTTTTACAGTAGAACCATTTTTACCCATCCCGAAAGTGACGGGTACGGTTGGTAAAAAAAGCGACTTCATATTCGAGCCTGCCAAGGAAGAACTGATTGCCGAACTGATGCCGAAAATTCTGAATACGCAGTTGTATAAAGCTGTTCTGGATGCAAACGCTTCCGAGCACGGTGCAAGAATGACAGCGATGGACAAAGCCAGTGAAAATGCGAACGAGCTGCTTAAAAACCTCAAATTATCATACAACCGCGCCCGTCAGGCTGCCATTACCACGGAGCTTACGGAAATAGTAAGCGGTGCGGCGGCATTGCAGGGATAATCATTACCAAACGAACTATGGAACTTTCTGAAATCATACCACATATAGAGGCCCTGATTTTTGCCAGCGAAAAGCCACTGACATCGCTTGAAATTACGGAGCTGATCAACAATGCTTTCGGTTTCATGGAAGATAAAATTACTCTCGACCAGATAGAGGCAGCGGTAGAGGGTATCATCGAAAAATACGGATCCGACTTTTATCCTTTTGAAGTAAGAGAAAGCGGGGGAGGATGGCAGTTTCTCACTAAAAAGGATTATCACAAAACAGTAGCGCAGCTGAATGGCGATAAATACCTGAAACGCCTCTCCAGCGCCTCACTGGAAACGCTCTCCATCATAGCTTACAAACAACCCGTTACCAAAGGAGAGATTGAAGCGATCCGCGGCGTAAGCAGCGACTACAGCATTCAGAAATTACTGGAGAAAGAGCTGATCCTGATAACGGGAAGAAATGAAGACATGCCGGGAAAACCCCTGGTGTATGTTACTTCCAGGAACTTTATGGATTACTTCGGATTGAACTCTCCCGATGATCTGCCCAGGATCAAAGAAGTGCTCGCCGACCAGGTAGTGGTGCCCACACCGGTAACGGACAACGAAATTCAGCCGGATACATTTCCGGATGCTCCGCAGGAGCAGGCTGGAGTATTGCTGGTAACAGGCAACGGTGAATTGCTGGAACAGGCCGGGATAGATATAAAAATCAACACAAATGAAACACCGGTAGAAGATGCAGGCTTTCCAGGCGCATCTGCCGATGCTGAACCCGGCACCCCGGAACACAGCACCCCTGAAGATGACACGGAGGAAGATGACACCGGAGAAGATGAAGAAGGGAGCAGCGACAGAAATTGACCTTGCCCGCCTCACTTTTTACTACAATTTTATATATTCGTAGATATGCCGCAACAATTGACCCCTACCAATCTTAACCAGCTCGCAAAGGAATTCGGAACACCGCTTTATGTGTATGATGCCGATAAAATAAAGGTGCAGTACCGTAAACTTACCAGCGCCTTTGGCCTCGATACCGTCTTTTTCTATGCCTGCAAGGCACTCACCAATATCAACATCCTTAAATACATTCGCTCGCTGGGAGCAAACATTGACTGCAGCTCCATCAATGAAGTAAGACTGGCTCTTTATGCCGGATTCACGCCCAACAGAATCCTCTATACATCGAATGGCATCAGCTTTAGCGAAATTGAAGAAGCACACGACCTGGGAGTGATCATCAATATAGATAGCCTCTCCAACCTGGAAAAGTTCGGAATGAAATACGGGCATAGCTATCCTGTCGGGCTGCGCTTGAGACCTAACATCATGGCCGGGGGTAACCTGAAGATCTCTACGGGGCATGATAAAAGCAAATTCGGTATCCCTGTCGATCAGACAGGCCAGATACTGGAAGTGGTAGATAAGTATCATATTCTTGTTAACGACCTGCACATTCATACCGGAAGTGAGATTACAGATGTATCCGTATTTCTGAAAGGTATAGCAGTGTTGTTTGAAATAGTACCGTTATTTAAACACCTTAAATTCATCGACCTCGGTGGCGGCTTTAAAGTGCCTTATAAAGAGGGCGACACCGAAACCGATATTCCTCTCCTTGCCGCGAAAGTTAAAGAAGCATTCGCGAATAGCCCGAGCGCTGCAGGCAGGAATCTTCAGATCTGGTTTGAACCAGGCAAGTTCCTGGTAAGTGAGTGCGGTTACTTTATTACAGAAGTGAACGTGATCAAGGAGACCTCATCCACCACTTTTGTAAGTGTGAATAGTGGATTCAACCATCTTATAAGACCGATGTTCTACGATTCCTATCATAGAATAGAAAACATCAGTAACCCAGACGGTGCTGAAAAAGTATATTCAGTAGTAGGTAATATCTGCGAAACAGACACGTTTGCCTGGAACAGGAAGCTGCACCAGGTAAGGGAAGGAGACCACCTTGTTTTTTACAATGCCGGTGCTTATGGATTCGAGATGTCTTCCAATTTCAACTCCCGTTACAAGCCTGCCGAAGTACTCGTTAAAGATTATCAGGCGCTTCTTATTCGTAAACGAGATGTATTCGAAGATCTGTTGCGTAACCAGATCGAAGTGCTATAGCCTGCTCTGGGCGTAGCTTAACGTACAGCTGTACACTATATTGCATAGATGCCCGGTATTATATTATCGGCATCTTTCTCTTCCTGCAATCCGAATATTTTCGTGCTCCGTATATGAAATCGAACAATTTTACGTTTAACTGGCAATCCCGCTATCGCCTATTATTCAACCATCAATTCAAATTATTATGTCTAAGATGATTTCATCCAAGGATGAGATAGTGCATCCGCATGGAAGCAACATCTCACAGGTTTCCAGAAGAAAGTTTTTAGGGTATGCAGGTGCAGTTGCAGGTTTTGCTGCAGTAGCTGCTGCCTGTAACAAAGATGACGATGACGACAATGACGGAGTTAATCTAGGGAGCGGAGACGTAGGTATTTTAAACTACGCGTATGCACTGGAGCAACTGGAAGCGGCATTTTACGAAAGAGTCGTATCATCTTTTTACTCAGGTGCCAGCGATCTCGAAAAGGAATATCTTACAGATATCCGTAACCATGAAGTAGGCCACCGCGAATTTTTCAAGGCTGCCATCACTGCTGCGGCTCCTTCACAGATCATTCCAGCACTTGAGGTAGATTTCTCTTCTATCAACTTTAATGATAGAACCAGCGTTCTCGGCACAGCAAAGGCTTTCGAAGACCTTGGTGTAACTGCTTACAACGGCGCAGGACAGCTTTTATCAACTTCTGGTAATGGCCCTACCTATCTTCTACTTGCAGGACAGATCGTGTCAGTAGAAGCAAGACATGCTGCATTGATAGCTGATCTTATCTCCAACGGCACGTTTGCGTCTTACGCCAACTCCGATCCGAATGGATTAGACCAGGCTCGCACTCCTGCGCAAGTATTGGATATCGCCAAAAGCTTTATCAAGACAAAAATCAACGCTAGTAATTTACCATCTTAAACAAACGATCATGAACTTTCAAAATATAGTTAACGAGATTGAAAAAGTAGACCCAGAGGTGTACGACAGGTTCGATAGTAGAAGAAATGCGATGAAAAAATTCGCTAATTTGTCTGGTAAGCTGGCACTCGCTGCCGTGCCGATGGCAGTTGCTTCTATGTTCAGCAAGGCTTATGGCCAAACACCTGCTGAAGTAAATAATGTTTTGAATTTTGCTTTAACGCTGGAATACCTTGAAGCGGAGTTTTACAACAATATAGTTGGTTCAGCCGGATTCCTTACGGCTCCTAGTGCTGCACAGACGGCGTTGACCAATATACGGAATGATGAAAACAAACACGTTGCCTTCCTGAAGAGTGTTCTGGGTATGGCAGCTGTTGCGAAACCTACTTTCGACTTCACCGGAGGATCAGGTAGCGGTACAGGACCATTTGCAGGTTATCTTGCAAACTACGATGTGCAGCTGGCAATGGCTCAAACATTTGAAGACACCGGAGTGCGTGCTTATAAAGGCCAGGCTGCCAATGTAAAGAGCAACCGTGTTGTACTAACGGCAGCATTGAACATTCATTCGGTAGAAGCACGTCACGCTTCGCATATCCGTCAAATGAGAAGGGGTCGTAATAACGTTATCCCGGCTGGTCAAACCGTAAAGCCATGGATTACTTTAAAAGAAACCGGCATTGATTTCCCAGCTGCTAACGCAGCTATTCAGAAAAGTTACGATGGAGAAGAAGTTACCACACAGGCAGGTGTAAATATCCTCAACCTTGGTGGCAGCTTTAACACAGCCGCCGCTGCATCGCAGGGATTCGATGAACCATTGACAAGAGAACAGGTACTTTCTATTGTCACTATATTCATCGCGCCGTAAATATCATATCGCTTGGGAGTATTCATCCTACCACGGGGGTGCTTCGCAAAGTTTAGACAATATAATTACCGCAGAAGAAAGCAAGGTGTTCTCCCTCCAGGGATGAGCACTTTGCTTTTTTGATTGGATGACCTTTCCATTACATGCTCTACCGCACCTTTATTTTACAGATGAGGCGCTATTTATAAGTCCGCTCTCTTTCGCCTACCATGCCAGTGGTGCAAACTTTGCATATAAGCTAGTGAACCATAATCTCAAGCTTGCAATTGCCTAACTTATAAAAAACATCTATGAGAGAAAATCGATTATGGTTTCAACGGCCATATGAGCTGCTGCGTGTTTCGATGATGGCCCTTTTAACTACATTATGGTTGGTAATATCTACTGTTGATTCGCTTGCACAGGGCACCCCGGTTACGGGCCGTGTGTTAGATGAGCAGAAAGCACCTGTTGCCGGCGCCACGGTTAATATACGGGGAACTTCCACAGGAACATCTACCGGGGCCGATGGAAACTTTACCATCAATGTTTCAGACACCAGTGTACTGGTAGTTTCATCAGTCGGTTTCGAGCAGCAGGAAGTACCCGTACAGGGGCAAACACAGTTCGAGGTAATATTGGTGCGGTCTACACAGTCGCTCGAGCAGGTGGTGGTGGTCGGTTACGGCACGCAGCGCAAGCGCGATGTAACAGGCTCGGTTGCCAGCGTGCGTGGAGAGGAGCTTGCGCGGCAGCCTGTGCAAACGCCCACACAAGCCCTTCAGGGGCGTGTAGCCGGGGTACAGGTGATTGGCTCGGGGCAGCCCAATGCCCAGCCCCAGGTGAGGATACGGGGAACAGGCTCGGCACTGGCAGGCGTAAATCCCCTGTATGTAGTAGATGGAGTATTGACAGACGATATCCGGAATATCAATAATGCCGATATCGTGTCGGTGGATGTATTGAAAGACGCTTCTGCATCCATTTACGGTGTAAGGGCGGCGAATGGCGTTATCATCATTACTACCCGCAAGGGGAAGGCCGGAAAAACGATCGTAAGATATGATGGAAACGCTGGTTTACGACAAGCTACACGGCTTGTGGAAATGGCTAATAGCCAGCAATACCGCTCCTATATACAGGATATCGCACCTACATTCAATTCAGACAGACCTCCACTTACCTATGAAGGAAGTACCGACTGGTACGATGCCTTACTGCGTAATGCTTTTTTCACGAGCCATAATGTTTCACTGTCCGGCGGTTCGGAGAGAAGCACATTCTTTTTAAGCGGTGGCTATATCGAGGATAACGGTATCATTCGTAATAACGACTTCAAGAGAATAACAGTAAGGGCTAATAATGATATTACCGTTTCAAAAGCGATAAAGCTCGGTACCCAGTTATCCTACAGCAATGGAAATGAACAGGCCGTTGACCTCGGTGGAGGCTTTCAACCCGCTTACCGGGCTGCACCTGTGGTGCCTTCTAAAGTAGGTGACAAATATGGTAACGTTTCAGCTTTTGGTAATGCAAACAACCCGGTGCTGTATAACGATAAAAGAGATCAGAACATATTAAGTAATCGTTTTCAGGCAACCGCCTATATCGATATCGCTCCCGTCGACTGGATCACTTTTCATTCCGCCCTAAACATAGATGCCCTTTTTAGTAATGACCGCACCTATAGCTACAGGTTCCTGAATGATACAACCACTTACCTTACAGCTGGTGGCAATCAGCAGCGGAATACCAGCGAACTCAATTTAACCGATACCAGAAATCACCGTTGGGTATGGGACAATACAATCACATTCGACAAGTCGTTCGGGGATCACGACCTTACATTTCTGGTAGGTTCTGTTACGGAAAGATACCGTCAAAACGCAACAACAGGGCGAAGGGTGGATGTTCCTGAAGACCCTAACCTCTGGTATCTGAGCCAGGGAGACCCCAGCACGGGCTCTGTTCCGGGCAGTACAGGCGATATTCAAAAAAGGCAATCCTTTCTCGGTAGAATTAACTACAGTTTCAATCGCAAATACCTTGTCAATGCTTCTTTTCGGGCCGACGGCAGTTCCAGGTTCAGCGAGAAATGGGGATATTTTCCTACTGTGGGCGCAGGATGGGTGTTGACAGAAGAACGTTTCATGAAAGACCAGGGCGTTTTTGATAACCTGAAGCTCCGGGCGAACTGGGGAATCGTAGGTAACGACAATATAGCCAGCAATCTTTACATTCCTACTGCCTCTATCAACCTGCTTTATTTCTTCAATGGGAGTATTGTTCGTGGGGCCACTATACAGGATATCAAGCAAACCGACCTGAAATGGGAATCAAGTGAGCAATTCGATATAGGCCTGGAGTTTTCCATACTTGACAAAAAGCTTACCGGCGAACTTGATTTTTATAACAAAGAAACAAGAGACGCATTAGCCAATCAGGTAATCCCCGGAATATTTGGCGATCCCAATAACCAGTTTGTTACCAATATAGCTTCTTTCAGAAACAGGGGAGTAGAATTAGTACTTAACTGGAGAAATACAACTGCCGGTGGATTGAACTATAATGTGGGAGGAAACGTAAGCTATAATCAAAACAAAGTAACAGGCCTCAATGGAGGCCAGGCCGTGCTTTCGGGAAATGTGGGGCAACAGACCTATACTACAAGAACCGATAACAATCAGCCCGTTGGCGCATTCCATTTATTTGATGCTATCGGCGTATTTCAAAGTGCCGAGGATGTGAATGCTTACAGAAGCAAGAATGGCGTTCTACTGCAGCCAGGTGCTCAACCAGGCGATCTCAAATATGCCAACATGAACGATGACGATGCAATCAATGAAGATGACAGAACTTATTTTGGATCATATCAGCCTAAAGTTACCTACGGGTTCAACTTCGGCTTCAATTATAGTGGCTTTGACCTTACAGCCGATTTCTACGGTAATGCGGGAAACAAAATATACAATGGAAAGAAAGCGGTGCGGCAGGAACTGTCTGACAATATAGAAGCCGATTATTCGGAAAACAGGTGGACACTAACAAACCCTTCCAATACTGATCCTAGAGTTATCAACAATTCAACACCCGCATCCACTTACTTTTTAGAATCAGGGGACTTTCTACGATTGAACAATCTTACCCTGGGGTACACTTTCTTAACAGCGAGACAAAAGAAACTATTCAGTAACCTGCGGATATACATTACCAGTCAGAATCTTTTTACCCTTACAAGCTACAGTGGATTTACACCAGAACTACTCTCGTCAGATCCATTGAATTCGGGTATAGAACTTAATTCATACCCGACCACCCGCACATTTGCATTTGGAGTAAACCTATCATTTTAAAAAAGAGATCATGAAGACTGATAATAAAAGCTATCTATTTACTATAACAATTAGCCTCCTGACGCTTATTGCATTACCTGCATGTAACGACCAACTGGAAGTGGCACCCCAGGGAGAATTGACCGAAGAAGCGATACGAGCGGATCCGGCGGCGGCACAGGCGCTCGTAACCGGCGTGTACAATGGTTTGTATTCCGATAATGTATACGGGCAGAATTTCATAGACGTAAGTAGCGTAGCCTCCGATGACGCAGACAAAGGAAGCACTCCTACCGATAATCCCAATGCCATTCCGCTGGATGATCTAACGATGGAGTCGAACAATTTTCCTGTAAGTGCTGTGTGGAATGCTTACTACGGCGTTATTGCGAGGGCAAACCAGGCACTGAGCCTTATTCCATTAAGCCCGGCTGCTGCCGAAATACGGGCACGTTACAGTGGTGAAGTGCGATTTCTGAGAGCATTGATGTATTTCAACCTGGTACGCATTTATGGAGGCGTTCCTCTTATAGATACTGTTCCACCACTGGCAGAAATAAATAACCCGGCCTTCCAGAGAAGAGCAAGCAGAGAAAGTATCTACGATTTTATTCAGCGCGATTTGGAGTTCGCGATGAATAGCCTGCCCGTTAAAGGAGTTGCCGAATATATTTCAGGTCGCGCGACGAAAGGCGCCGCGATGGGTATGCTCGCCAAAGTATTCTTATACCGGCAGAATTATGATCGCGCGTATAGCCTGACTGATTCATTGATAAAATTGCCTAATGCGGCAGGAACCTATGGTTTACTAACCCAGTACGATAGTATATGGCGCGAAAACGGGGAGAACAGCGTCGAGTCTTTATTTGAAGTGCAAGCGGGAATAAGTACTGAATGTAACACAGCCGTTAATCTTTATTCAGTGTATCAGGGGCCGAGAGCCGGCGGGCAGAGAGGCTGGCGCGATTTAGGCTTCGGGCTCAATACTCCGTCTCAGTCGTTGGTAAATGAGTACGAGCCCAACGACCAGCGCAGTGAGGCAACCATTATCTTTATTAACCCTTCCCCTGCCGGAACAGTGCTTTGGGATGGATTCAGGATCCCGAGCAGAGATTCTGTGGAGAACGACCGTTACAACTACAAAGCGTACCATAGCAGAACGCAGGAAAGCAATTGCAATAATAATCCGGACCGGCTTCCAAAGAATATAAGAATACTGCGTTTCGGGGAGATCCTGCTGATTCATGCCGAGGCAGCACTTGCTATCGGAAGGGGAGATGAAGCGCTAACCGACATTACACGGTTAAGAACCAGGGCCGGCTTAACCACTCCCCTTGCGTCGGTAACCCGTGAAGATATCTGGCATGAAAGGCGGGTAGAAATGGGCATGGAGCACGATCGTTATTTTGATCTGGTGCGGCAGGAGGCCGTGCAACCCGGGCGCGCAGTCGCCGCTTTTGCAGCCGAAGGAAAAACCTGGATAAAGGGCAAGCATGAAGTATTTCCCATACCTTCGACGCAGATACAACTTAGTGGCAACCAATTGGAGCAAAATCCCAATTACCGTTAATGTTTTGATTTGAATAAAAGACTTCTTACTATATCCTGCCTGATGCTGTGCGTTCTGATGGCTGTTGCGGGCTTATCGTACGGGCAGAAAAAAGCCGTTGATAATGAGAGAGCGAACGGAGTTTTTAATGCATCAGAGCGGCCTAGAGGGCTATCCGATTCCGCCTTGTTCCATCTGGTACAGCGGCAGACATTCAGCTATTTCTGGCAGTTTGCACACCCCGTAAGCGGTATGGCAAGAGAACGCAGCAATGTAGCTTATGACTATGGCCAGGAAGTAGTTACTACCGGTGGAACAGGCTTTGGAGTGATGGCCATAGTAGTAGCTGCAGAACGTGGATGGATTACACGGGATACGGCAGCAAAGCACCTGCTACGCATGATGAAGTTCTTGGCCAAGGCAGACTCCTACCACGGCGTATTCGCACACTGGCTAAATGGAGCTACCGGTAAAACAATCCCTTTCGGACGAAAGGACGATGGTGCAGACCTGGTAGAATCTTCTTTCCTTTTCCAGGGATTGTTATGCGTTCGCCAGTACTTTGACCGCGATAACAAAACCGAGCAGGAATTGCGTAATAGGATCAACACGCTCTGGAACGATATAGAGTGGAACTGGTTTACCAAGGGGGGAGAAGATGTTCTATACTGGCACTGGAGCCCCAATAACGGGTGGGCCATGAACTTTGCTGTAAGAGGCTTCAACGAGTGTTTGATCATGTACGTGCTGGCTGCCAGTGCCGAACGCTACCCTGTAAGCCCCGACGTGTATCATAAAGGCTGGGCACAGAGTAATTTCTTTAAGAACGGGAAGCAGTTTTACGGCATTACACTTCCTCTGGGTTTCGATTACGGCGGCCCGCTCTTCTTTTCCCATTACTCCTTTCTTGGTCTCGACCCCAGGGGCTTGAAAGACAGGTACGCCGATTACTGGGAACAGAATAAGAACCATACATTGATCAACCGGGAATACTGTATACGAAACCCCGGAGGATTCAAGGGGTATGGGCCGGCATCCTGGGGGCTTACTGCCTGCGATACTTATAATGGATACGACGCACATTCACCGGAAAACGACCATGGTACTATCGCGCCTACAGCGGCTCTTTCCGCTTTTCCATATACCCCTGAATATTCTATGCAGGCAATGAAGTACTTTTACAATAACCTGGGCGATAAAATCTGGAGCGAATATGGATTTACAGACGCTTACAACGAAACGCAGAACTGGTATGCGCGTTCGCACCTGGCCATCGACCAGGGACCAATAGTAGTGATGATGGAAAATTACCGGTCTGGCTTGCTATGGAAGTTGTTTATGAGTTGCCCTGAAGTAGAGAACGGGCTTAAAAAACTGGGCTTTCAAAGCCCTTCAATAAATTGACAGTATGAAAGTAAAGATCGTTTTTACCCTGATTCAGGTGCTGCTTGGCATGAGCGTGTTGGCCCAGGCAGAGAAGCAGCAGACAGCGATGAGCACCTATGTATCGGCCCTGATGAAGAAGATGACTACAGAGGAAAAGATCGGGCAGCTCAATCTCCCCGCCGTAGGCTTTGACGTTACGGGGCCCGTGGTAAGCCAGGGGGTGGATGAAAAAATAAGAAAAGGCTTGGTAGGTGGCGTGTTCAACACATTCACGCCCATTGCAGTAAGAAAGTTACAGGAGATGGCCGTAACACGCACCCGCCTTAAGATTCCCCTTTTATTCGGCTATGACGTTATTCATGGACACCGCACCATTTTCCCGATTCCACTGGGGCTTTCCGCCAGCTGGGATACCGCACTCATCAGAAAGACGGCACAGGCCGCAGCAGCAGAAGCCAGCGCCGATGGCCTTAACTGGACCTTCTCCCCGATGGTAGATATTGCGCGCGATCCCCGTTGGGGAAGAGTGAGCGAGGGAGCGGGTGAAGATCCTTTTCTCGGTGCACAGGTAGCAAAGGCGATGGTGCGCGGCTACCAGGGAGATAATACCTATAAAGATGCGCATTCTATTCTTGCCTGCGTTAAACATTTTGCGCTTTACGGAGCGGCAGAAGCAGGCAGGGATTATAATACGGTGGACATGAGTCGCGTTAGGATGTTCAATGAGTATCTTCCACCCTATAAAGCAGCTATTGATGCAGGAGTGGCAACGGTGATGAGCTCCTTCAATGAAGTGGATGGCGTGCCGGCATCTGCAAACAGATGGCTGATGACCGACCTGCTTCGCAAGCGCTGGGGCTTTAAAGGGTTTGTGGTAACGGACTACACCGCCATCAACGAGATGATGGCACACGGACTGGGGGATGGAAAGGAAGTGGCAAGAAGAGCCATGAAGGCACCTGTGGAGATGGACATGGTAGGCGAGCTTTACCTGGCCCACCTGCCTGCTTTAGTAAAGGAAGGAAAAGTTACCATGACAGAACTCGATAACGCCTGCCGCCTGATACTGGAAGCCAAATACAAACTTGGTCTTTTTCAGGATCCGTATAAATATGTAAGTGAGGAAAGAAACGAAAAAGAAATGATGAGTGGCGATAAGCTGATGCTGGCAAGGGAAGCAGCTATCAAAAGCATGGTGCTTCTTAAGAACAAGGGTAATATACTTCCTTTAAATGCAGAAAAGAAAATAGCTTTTATAGGCCCGCTGGTTAAGAATAAGCGCGATGTGATCGGCAGCTGGAGTGGTGCGGGAGACTATAAGCAAGCCATCAGCGTATGGGAAGCGCTGGAAAAAAGAGTTACCGCCGCTCCCATCTATTACGCCAAGGGCTGCAACCTTGTGGATGATACTACACTGAGGAATAAGCTAAACCCCCATGGTGCCATGCTAGAGGCCGATTCATTATCACCCGAGGCGCTAATAAGGGAAGCTGTGGAAGCCGCAGAAAAATCGGATATTGTAGTTGTTTTCCTCGGGGAACCTTTCGGCATGAGTGGAGAAGCGGCGAGCCGCAGTGAAATAGGGTTATTGCCTAACCAGAAGGGCCTGCTGGTTGCACTGAAGAAAACCGCAAAGCCCATCGTACTGGTGCTTATGAACGGCCGCCCACTAACGCTCTCCTGGGAAGATGAGCACATGGATGCCATCCTTGAAACATGGTATGGAGGCACCATGACTGGTCCGGCTATTTCAGACGTTCTGTTTGGGGATGCCAATCCATCCGGTAAGCTGACGATGACCTTCCCTAGAAACACGGGGCAGATTCCCATTTACTACAATCATAAAAACACCGGGCGTCCGTTTGACGCTGCACAGAAATACACCAGCAAGTACCTGGACGTATCTAATGAGCCCTTGTATCCGTTCGGGCATGGCCTTGGCTATTCGCCTTTTACTTACAGTGGCATTTCTTTAAGTTCGAAAAGTATTCAGGGCGCTTCAACGATAACGGCTACAGTTACGGTAACTAATTCCGGCAAGTACAAGGGCGAAGAGACTGTTCAACTTTATATAAAAGATGTTATTGGTACGGTTACCCGGCCTGTGAAGGAGCTGAAAGGCTTCCAGAAAGTGCTGCTTGCTGCGGGGGAATCAAGAAAACTCAGTTTTTCCATTGGCCAGGATGATCTCAGGTTTTATAACGGAGAGCTGCAACTGGTTGCGGAGCCCGGGGCGTTCAAACTCTTTATCGGGGGATCGAGTGAACAGATTAGGGAAGCCAGTTTCGTGTTACAATAGGTTTCCATTACTCCTTCTGATAACAGGATGCTTCTTTCATCAATCCTTCTCTGCCCTAATGATAGCAGGAAGCGTATGCTGCCCATTACCAGATCATCATCTCACTTAGATAAATGGGAACCATGCTAAAAAGAGATACCAAACTGAAAGCCAATGGTAAAACTTGCAGGATGTTCGTTACCGAACCGCAAGGGTAAGGGAACTGCAACAAAGTAGCCACTATTCTTATTTTTCTTTACTATCTTATTCAATACCGGCGTTACACCGTACCTGCCCGAGGTTTCAAAAGCGGCTCTTCCTGCAAACGTCCATCCCTTACCCAATGCCACTAAAACACCAGGATGGAAAAGAAAATTACTCATTTTGCTGGTACCCTTTTCAGCACGGATAAAGGGAACGAATTCTGCCGAGAAGCCGATAGCATGGCTTTTCCATATATTGATACCCGTAGGCAACCCTGCTACGTAATAGTCTTTGAAATTGGTGACGGTACCATCCTTGCTAAAGGTAACGATAGGATGCAGGATGCCTACATAGCCCGCGATCCTGGGATAGGTAACAGGGGTTTGCTGCGCGGTTAAGATACCATTTCCGGTAAACATAAGTACTGCTAAAAAGTAGATTCGAAGCGCGATATTACGATCTCCCATTTGTAGATGCTGGTTTAGGTGCAATACTATAGCTGCTTTCTGCTATGGAATAGAATAAAAATGACACACTTGTACAAGAATTACCTTTTGTATTGCTTTTGTTTTATGTCGCCGGCTATCGTGCCTAAAAGGGCAGGAAGTACTTTACTCGAATATTTACATAAAAAAAGCCCAACTATTTTAAAGTGTTTG
The DNA here is from genome assembly GCA_014380425.1 of Chitinophagaceae bacterium. Lineage (GTDB taxonomy): Bacteria > Bacteroidota > Bacteroidia > Chitinophagales > Chitinophagaceae > JADCRZ01. The sequence continues at coordinate 15,876 of JACMJX010000249.1, forward strand.
TCTATTATTATACTAGACTTTATATATTTGTATATTAAATAGGTAGACTATTTCAAATTCTGGTGGCATACTGCGTTCAGTACGTCTTAAAAATGAGTGAAATGTGAACCCTAAACAAAGAATCTTTAACAAACACAACTGACAATGAGAAAAGTAATACTTTTCATACTCTTATCCCTGTTTTCGGTAGTTACGGTTTTTTCGCAGGATACGTTACGAGGAGTGATCCGGGACGGCAAAGGCCTGGGTGTTGCCGGGGCTACTGTATTGATCAAAGGAACATCCACTTATTCCATAGCAAATGGCGAAGGGCAATTCAGCATCGTAGCATCCAAGCGGTTACCAGTTACCCTTCGCATAACATCTGCGGGTTTCAGGCAGCAGGATGTGCTGGTGTCTGAAGCGCAGCAGGATCCGTTGGCGATAACACTTGTTAACGATGGCCAGTTGTCGGAAGTAGTTATTACATCCAGGCGTCGTTTAGAGACGGCGCAGGACGTACCCATTCCTATTTCCGTAGTAGCAGGAGCTGTTATAGAAGATGCGGGAGCGTTTAATGTGAACCGTTTGAAGGAGCTGGTTCCTTCCGTACAATTGTATTCTTCTAATCCCAGAAATACTACATTGAATATACGCGGTATTGGTTCAACGTTCGGCCTCACGAACGATGGCATAGACCCTGGAGTAGGGTTCTATGTAGATGGCGTGTATTATGCGCGCCCCGCTGCAACCACATTGGATTTTATCGACATAGAGCAGGTGGAAGTGCTGCGTGGGCCACAGGGTACCCTTTTCGGGAAAAACACTACTGCGGGAGCTTTTAACATAACCACCTCGGCACCCTCTTTTAAGCCGGGCGCCAAGTTTGAAGCGAGTTATGGTAATTACGGGTATATTCAAGCAAAAGCATCCGTTACAGGAGCTATCACTAAAAAGCTGGCAGGCCGGCTGTCGTTCTCCGGTACCCAGCGCAATGGCGTGCTGGAAAACATTGTTACGCAAAAGCCAGTGAATGACCTGAACAACCTGGGTGTGAGAGCACAATTTCTTTACACGCCGACAGACCGCATAAAGATCACTGTGGCAGGTGATGCTTCCAGCCAGCGGCCAGATGGTTATGCCCAGGTGGTAGCTGGCGTTGTAACTACCCAGCGTGCTGCCTACCGGCAATTCAACCAGATTATTGCAGATCTCGATTATAAGCTGCCCAGTACGAATCCGTTCGACAGGGTAATCGATCACAACACATCCTGGAGGTCGGGGAATGATTTGGGAGGAGTTTCTCTGAACATAGACGCGAAGATAGGAGGAGGCACTTTGACTTCCACAACGGCATGGCGTTACTGGAACTGGGATCCTTCCAACGACAGAGATTTTACTGCACTGCCTGTACTTACTTTATCGCAGGCTACATCCAAGCACCAGCAATGGACGCAGGAGATACGGTATGCGGGTAATTTGTCTTCCAAAATCAGCGGGGTGATCGGGGCATTCGTGATAGGGCAGGATCTCAAGACAGATCCTGTTCATATAGAAGAATCCGGTGCTGCGCAGTGGCGCTTTTCCAAAAGCTCCAACAGCGCCAAATGGGAAACCCCGGGCCTTTTCGACGGCTTCGGCATCCGGACCACATCCAGGCTTCAGTCGTTGGGTGCTGCCGTATTCGGGCAGCTTGACTGGGCCATCACCGAGCGGCTTCATGTGCTGCCAGGGCTTCGTTTTAACTACGACCAGAAGGAAGTAGATTACCTCAGGCAAACGTATGGAGGTTTGCAAACAAGCGACCCCGAATTGATTGCCTTGAAGAACGCTGTATATACCAACCAGGCTTTCGTTACCGATGTGGATGAAAGTAATCTCTCTGGGCAATTGACGCTTGCTTATAAAGCAACAGAGGATATCAATGCATTCGCTACTTATTCTACCAGTTACAAGCCAATCGGAGTAAATCTCGGAGGCCTGCCTACTGCAGGAGGAGAAGTGCTGATCGACCTTGCCAGGATCAAACCGGAGTATGTGACACATGTGGAAGTGGGGGTAAAAACTTCACCCACTAAAAACTCCACTGTTAACCTGGTATTCCATAATACGGACATTAAAGATTATCAGACACAGGTACAAACAGCCGAAGTAGGTGTTAATCGCGGATACCTGGCCAATGCAGAAAAAGTACGCGTACGCGGTGTGGAACTCGATGCGAATTTGAGGGCGAACAATTACGTCACGTTATACGGTTCCGTAGCTTACACAGAAGCGAAATACACTTCTTTTAAAAACGCTCCGGTGCCACTCGAGGAAACAGGGGCGCCTTCTGCATTCAAAGACATTTCAGGAGGAGCATTACCCGGCGTTTCCAAATGGGCAGGATGTGTTGGTGGAGAAATCTCTTCCAGGAAAGGAAATTTTATGGGTCATTCCGGCAAGTTCTTCCTGGCTGCGGATGTATATGCAAGATCCTCTTTTTCATCGAGCCCATCTCCGTCAAAATTCCTGAATGTTGCCGGTTATATGCTATTGAATGCAAGGCTTGGGTTTAAGGCATCCGAGGGGTTGTCGATATTCGCCTGGTCACGTAATCTGCTGGATAAAGATTACTTCGAGCAGTTATTGCCTGCTGCAGGCAATGCAGGCCATTATGCAGGGGTACTTGGAGATCCAAGAACTTTTGGGGTTACTTTAAGATATTCAGTTCAACCTTAGTATATTGGTTTGAGATAGAACACAGGCGTAGTGATAATTCATTACACCTGTGTTGTTTTGTTAAAGAAACAACCGCAACCTCATCTAGGGCGCTTATGAATTCTGGAGCTTATAGAATTGCGTTTATTTTTGGAAATAGTACCTTTCAGCCATGGAACTTTTATCTAAAAGATTGGTAAAAATTGTCTCTTTTATATTATTTTGTTGGTGGCAGCATGCAGAAGCATGGTCCCAACCAACAAATGCCCGTGATATCGTGTCTGGTTTTTATCAAGTAGTTCCAGATATATCACATAAAAAAGGTATAAAGCTACACGGGAAAATGAACATTATCTGCTGTTGGGAGGGACGCCCGTTACGATGGAACAGGTTGACACCGTGTTAAAAGAGTATAATAAAAACTTTAAATCTTGGGGGCTTGTTTTCAAGTTCAATAAATCTGCTACTAAATCCTGGTTGGATTTTACTACTCGAAATATGGGATGGAAAATAGGTTTTGTTGTGGATAGCCGACTATTGTGCGTAGCTACTATTGCGTCTCCTATTAGTGGTGGGACAACCGTTTTATCCGGTGCGTATGGCGAAAGAGAGATCGATCAATTTTTAAAGTTGTATCAACGGGAAGTTCATCGCTTAAAACGCCCTTAATATTTTTACTCTATTTATCTTTTTTGGAACAAGGTATTTTACAATTTGCCATGATCGAAAGATTGGAAAGTAGTTAAAAAGAATCAAAACTTTGCTGTATTTTGTTCGACCAGATGACTCAGCAGCAATCAATCATCATATTTTTGGGGCTTTGTTTTACGGAATATAAATAGATTAGTGCTGCAATCCGGAGTTTAACGAACAGGGTATTTAAAAAAGGTTAATACTGTTCATCTATACACCTGCCCGGCAGACGATTGAAATATGGAGACATTTAAATAGTACCATACACTGGCACACATTAATCTTGATTATATGGAATATAGTTTTCCCAGCGCCATGGTGTAAAGACGTCACCAATTGAGTAAGCTAAAAGTTCTTTAAAAACACTTTCTCCGTTGTCGTTGTTTGTCATGATCACGATAGCAATCTTTTTTTCGGGAAAGCAGATCGAATAATGCCCCCAACCATCATCATGTCCTTCTTTAAAAAAAACTCGGCCGAATGGTGTTTTAAAAACGCCAACTCCCAAACCATACCCTAGTTCAATAGCATCGTTATCTGTACTGTCTATCGAAGCAAGTGGTCCAAACTGTCGCCTCGATTTGATTCTAACATGTGTACTTGTCATGGCATTAAAACTCTTTTTCGAAAGTCCCTTACCATTGATCAGCACACCATAAAATATTGTAAAGTCTTCCAACGTTGTACTCATAGAACCGCCTGCACTTGCTTCTTTCCATTTCATGAGCTCATATATTTGTCCTCTTGCATTGTGTCCATAACAAATGCTTGAGTCGAAACGGGGTTGCCAAACCTGGCTTGTATTTTTCATACCCAACGGCTTAAAGACTCTTTCCTCCGATATCGTTTCATAATCTTTCGATGTTATTTGCTCAAGTACAAATTGCAGAAGATACAGCCCTTCACCTGAATAGCTATACCGGGTACCTGGATCAAACTTGAATTTCAGTTTTTTGTCTGCTTCAAACCAACGCCAGTTAGGAAAACCCGTAGTATGCGTGAGGCACATACGAGCCGTTATTCTTTTATACCTGTCGTCGTTTTTAAGGTCCTGGTACCCCCTGCGCCATCCATTTATGGTATAATCTGGCAATTGTTTGTTTAAGTAGCTGACAAGAGGTTTATCCAATTCAATAACTTTTTCCTGCACGAACTGCATTACAATGTAAGCAAATACCATTTTTGCCAGGGATGCTCCGTACACTATAGATGATTGCTTGAAAGGAACGTTTTCATGAACGTTGGCAAGCCCAAAGGTGTTGCTGAATACAGGCTTGTTGTCATTATAAACAGAAATAGCCAGCCCTGAAACATTTGCGGTTTTCATCAGGTAATTTATCTTCGCGTTCAAACTGTCTGTGGTTATCCCGCTCCCATCAATTCTCCTAATTGTTTGTCCGAATGTAAATGCTGAGACTGAGATTAAAGCTGTAATCAAAATTTCTCGCTTCATACCGATTTCATAATAATGCGTTTTTTAATGGTAGTCTACTGATTGCTATTGTGTTTTTTACACGTACGCAAATGCAGAAACTGCCTATTGAGTTCAATAACAGCAATCAAATTATTTCATATTCTTCAAACCTTTCTTTGTTTGTTATTGGATGATTCCATATATATGCAAAAATTTGCTGAAGCCTTGGTAGGTATTGATTAGTGCAACGAACTGTTGCGCTCATTCCCTTGCGTAGCAATATTACTCTTCTTGATAAAATACAAGAGTCAGAGTTGAGGCTTTGGTATACCCAAAAGGTCATCTAAAATGGTTTGGAAAGAATACGCTCCACCCCGATCCGTAACATTATGGATAGAAAAAGCATTATACAGGGGTTATTGATGAATTTTCTGCTTATTATGGTTTTTAGTATTCGCGTATATGCCATCCTATCAAAGCTAAACGGCCCTATTTCCTTGTAGTCTTCCAAGTGTGGAGTCGAGTAGTTGTTCTCATATCCAAAATCTTTCCAGATCACTTCGGTAGCTGTCACTTCATTTTGCGCGGGGCAGTGGCGAAACAATGCGCAATAATGGGTTGAGCAGGCGTAGTGATAATTCATTACGCCTGTGTTGTTTTATAAAAATGAGGTGGGTTAAACGTTGCTATTAACAATACTCGGTTGCGGGAAAGACTATATCCTGCTGTATCTATATTCGTGATTATCCCTCGTGTCGTGAATTCCAGGCAGTTTGTTGTTAGCTTGCTTATATTTCTAACCCGCCTGCTTGAACTTATCCATACTGATCAGGTGATTAATGAAGCTTACTACTATTTGGTTGCACCAGACTACTAAGGCTTCTCCATTTACCGTAGGATTCTCCTTATAATACGCTATTTACTTATTGGATCATCTGGTGGCCCAGGAAGCAATTTCGCGTTGATCTGTTCAAAAAAGTCCTTTTTGTAAGCGTCCCCTATAGAGATCGG
>JACMJX010000250.1 GCA_014380425.1 Chitinophagaceae bacterium
AAATACGAGCTTCGTGCCGGCCACGAAAAAGGAGTAGGCTCTCCGAGGTAATCGAAGCCTGACCAAACATACATACCTGAAAGAAAATCATAGCGACGGAATACTTTTAATGTTTCCTCGTGGGTAGAGCCCCAAGGTGCTCTCGTTTGATCGAATGCCGAGCAAGTAAAATCATAGATATCATTCGTTACCGGGTTTTGCGTATTGCCCCAGCGCATTAGTTTATCGGAAGGAAACTTATACTCACCTCTTGTTTGCAAAGCAGACACTGTTTCGGTTCCTATAAATACCTGGCCCGGGTAATAAGAGTTGAAGTGTTTCCATTCATCATGATGGTAATTTACCCCAATGAGATCCAAGGCACCGGACTTAATTATGTTATTCCCCTTATCCGGATGATTGTTACCGGCCGTTACAGGCCTGGTAGGGTCAATATTACTAACTATACTTTTCAATTCCGCTGCAATACGCGACCCGGATTGATCACTACCTGTCTGCTCCGGAATTTCATTACCGATACTCCATATAAATACGCTTGGATGATTCCGGTCTCTCAATACCTGATCTTCCAGGTCGCGTTTATGCCATTCGTCCCAATTCCAGTGGTAATCGAAATAGGTTTTTGCCGTTTTCCATATATCAAAAGCTTCATCCATAACGATGAAGCCCATTTCGTCACATAAATCCAGCAATTCCGGTGCAGGTGGATTGTGTGAGGTTCTGATGCCATTGCAGCCCATTTCTTTCAGTATTTGAAGCTGACGTTTAATGGCAGATCGGTTTACGGCTGCACCAAGGCATCCCAGATCATGATGATTGCAAACACCTCTTATCTTCAATTTTCTTTCATTCAGAATAAACCCTTCCTGCGGGTCGAATTTGAAATGCCTAATGCCGTAACGTGTTCTATGTTCATCTTTAACTTCCTTGTTGTAAATAACCTGCGTTATGATTGTGTACAGGAATGGATCTTTATCTGACCACAGGTGTGGCGTTTGTACAGTTAACTGTTGCTCCCGAATGTGCTCCTTCCGCGTAAGATTCAGGCTGTCGCGGGTAACTGTTACTTGCTTCCCTTCTTTATCAAGAAGTATTTGTTTGATAACGACAGGTTGATTTGAACCTAAGTTATTGGTGATAGTTGTTTTGAGAACGATAGTAGCTTTGGTTTTGGTTACGGAAGGAGTTGTAATAGCAATACCCCAATTTCGGACGTGCACTTTATCCAATACAGCGAGTCGTACATTTCTGTAAATTCCGGTACCCGTGTACCATCTTGAACTGGGTTGTGCAGCATTATCGGCTTTAACTACCAGCACATTCTTTTCAGCGCCGTACTTAATAAAATTCGTGAGTTCGTACCTGAATGTAATATAACCGTTGGGCCTTTTACCGAGATAATGCCCGTTGATCCATACTTCACTATTCCTGTAAACTCCATCGAAATCAATGTAAACATCTTTGTTTTTATTGGCGGCATCAATAAAAAAAGACTTACGATACATATAGGTTCCGGTAGGCAGAAAGCCTCCGTGAACACCGACAGGATTCCGTTGTTCAAACGACCCCTCGATACTTCCATCATGGGGAAGATCTACAGAACGCCAGGAAGCATCATCAAAATCCCGGACTTGTGCTTTGTTCTCCTCGCGCATAAGAAGTTTCCACCCCTTGTTAAAATCGGACACCCCTTTTGATACAGTCTGACTGAAGACAAATACCGGGAGAAGCAAAAATATCAGCATTAAAACCCGTGTGTTTACTAACCGAAAGTTCCATTGCATCCTCATTACCTTACTTATTTATATTGTTATACTTCTATGCCTCGCTCGATACATTAGCTCGGTGCAGTATTCTCTCATCCAGGGCATCAAGGATAGATGCATTGACCTTTGGATCAAACTTTCTTGCAAAGAATAGATTACTCGATACCAATTTGTTATAGTCTTCGATTGTAAGCAGCTTGGGGTTTTTCTTTCCTTCGGACCAGTCTATATAGTGCAAATTTGGATTTCGTATTGTATCCTTAAAAGGGGAATTATAAAGAATTGTTTGAAAAAAGAATTCATCCGGTATATGTACTGTTTTGAAATAATTCAAGTAACGCGGATTATCGGCTACAAACTTAAGAATATATGACACTGCGTTTCTCGAGAGAGCCATCCACTGAGATCCTTTTCTTATTTCATGTGGATAAGGAAAGGTTCTGTTCGGTAATACTTTATTGATGAATTTCTCAGACAAGCGTATTACCGGAGAGGAATAATAATTGAAATAATGCTTCTTAAATCGTATAATGTTCTCATTCGACTCTTCAAGCGGCCTATTACCCATCAACTGGCTGCCCGTGTTTATTTCCAAAAAGCTAAGAAAAGTATCTGCCGGCTGTAATGGATAATCCTGCCCGCTCAGGAAATTAACGTAGTCATACTTCGTTTCCGCCTTAAGCACCGTAGACATAGCGAAAATCATTGCATCTACGGTGTTGAAGCATCCCCAATCAACTCTTAAGCGAGGTTGTATCAGGAATACTTTCTTCATAGCGAGAACTTTTCTAAAATCCTCTATGTTAGACTTCTTGTCCACATGCACCCAACAATCCACGTTCGGGTGACACAAGCTCCTGATCAATCGAGCCACCTGTGGTGGATCCTTGTGAACAAGCAGTATATGAGCTACTTTCATATATTAAATAGTAAATGACGCATGTGTACCTTCTTCTCACACCCTCTTCACTACTCAATAATCTTATAGTCCGTAACAAAAGACTTCTTTATTAATGAGACTCCTTCAACAGGTAGTTTTTTAAAATAGCTGATAAGATTATCCATACCTCCCACAAAAGGGAAGATCATCAGGCTGGTGCCAAATTTTATCCAGTTCTTTTTACGAAAGCCGTGGAATATTCTTACTTTATGATAACGGGTTCTATATCTTTTCATCATATGCCTGGCATCGGCGGACTTATTCTTCCTGAGTTTGCTGATGCGCCGCAAGCATGCCTGCTCTATAATATTGTAGTGAGCAATCTTGGCAAGGTTTTCATTCCCCCAGTTGGATATGCTTCCCGAATGTATCCTGTAGTAATAAAGCGGCAAATCGATAAAGAAGATACTTCCTTCTTCTTCCAGCAGATAATAGAGCTCCATATCAACCGCCTTGTCGATCTTCCTTTTTTCTGCCAGGCCTGGTGTACGGTTATAACAGGACTTTTTGAAGGTAGCGAGATGATGAACACTGCCATCACCGATCAGTAAAAATGGCGTATTATGGGGCAGAACCTTGGGATACTCCGCGATCCTAATCACTTTCATCGACGCGTCGCATACATAGTGGGTAGAATGTATGATACTGCATTCTGGTCTTTCAAGGTGAGCGTCGTGCATAATTTGAAGCGCCTCGGGTGCGAGACTATCATCGGGATCAAGAAAGGCAAGAAC
>JACMJX010000251.1 GCA_014380425.1 Chitinophagaceae bacterium
ATGCTAAAAGAATTTATTGATAGTTGCCACAAGAATGGAATTGCTGTGATCATGGATATTGTATTGAATCACACCTATGGCCCATCGCCGCTGGCAAGGTTGTATTACGATGGAGCCAATAACAGGCCCGCTGCTAACAATCCCTGGTATAATGCTGTGGCGCCACATGCTTTTGGTTTTGGCGAGGATTTCAACCACGAAAGTGCCGATACGAAGTATTTTTTTAATCGTGTACTTAAACATTGGATAACAGAATACAAAGTGGATGGCTATCGTGTTGATTTTTCCAAAGGTTTAACGCAAAGACCATCTTCTAACGATGCTGCTTTTTCTGCCCATGATGCCAGCCGCATTGCCATCATTAAAGCTTATGCCGATACGATCCGGAATGCTGATCCTAACAGCTATATTATATTAGAACATTTCTGTGCCGATAATGAAGAAAAGGAATTAGCAGATAATGGTATGATGACCTGGGCCAATGTTTGGACACAATACCAGGAAGCTTCAATGGGTTTTGTTGCCACTTCTAATTTCGACAGGGTGGTTCATACAGCCAAGGGTTTCAATAATGCACACCTCGTGGGTTTCATGGAAAGCCATGATGAGGAACGCATTACTTTTAAGAATATTAAATATGGCAATTCCTCGGGGAGCTATAATGTAAAAGATACTGCTACGGCTTTGAAAAGAATGGAGTTGAATGCGGCCTTCATGCTAACCATTCCGGGGCCGAAAATGATCTGGCAGTTTGGTGAAGTAGGATACGATTATTCTCGCTGCTATTTATCAACGAATGGCGAAGGGGGTGATTGTGATAAAAAGCTTGATCCAAAACCCATTCGATGGGATTATAAAAACGAGGCCAGGCGTAAAAGTGTTTTTGATGTATATGCGGGGTTAAACAGATTGCGGAATCATCAGTGGTATAAAGGAGTTTTTCAATCTTCTACTATTGAACGCAGTTTAAGCGGCGCTTTTAAATGGATAAAGCTTACAACGGCAAATGATACATCTGATTTAATGGTGATTGGCAATTTTGATGTAAATCCCCAAACCGGAACAGTCACTTTCCCAACAGTAGGCACTTGGTACGATTACTTTGGCAACTTCATTCATACTTCTACCGGTTCAGCTCAAAACTTCACCTTGCAACCAGGCGAGTTTCATGTATATGTAAACCGCAATGTGAATAATATGACACCAACGCCTGTTGTCAATGTACCCTGGGGCGGCACCACATTGGAAGCAAAAGTTTATCCGAACCCGGTAACTAATTCAGCTTATTCCCTGGAAATAAAACTTCCACACAGCGGCAAGACATTCATTGAATTATATAATAACATATGACAGTATATTTCAACTGTATACAACAGCTTCTAAACTAATGGTACCAAAATACTTAGCCTGTCTTCCTTACAAACTTCTAAAGGAATCTATTTCTTAAAGGTGATTTCAAAAGATAAAACCAAAACGATTGCTTTAACCCTTCAATAAACGACATGCTAAAACTAAAAACTGCTGCTGTTGAAAAAATCAGCCACCAGGATTATTTCAATATTGCCGTATCGGTGGACTGCGTGATTTTCAGCTATCAGAACAAATCATTAAAGGTATTGTTGATAAAATCTGACCTCGAAGACTTTCAGGGCTTATATTCTTTATTGGGCGATTTAGTTGGCCCGGAGGAAGACCTGGAAGATGCACCTTACCGGGTGCTATATGAACGAACCGGCTTACAGGACGTTTATTTAGAACAGGTGCACACATTTGGTAATATAAACCGCCATCCATCCGGCCGGGTGATTACTACTGCCTATTTTTCCCTTGTAAATTGTAAAAGCAGCAAACTTCAAATATCCGATAACGATGTGAGCTGGCATAACATAGCTGATATAAGAAGGTTGGCCTTCGATCATAAAATAATATTGGACACCTGCTTACAGCAATTGCAGGAAAGGGTAATGGAACATCCGATTGTGTTTAACCTGCTGCCTGAGAAGTTTTCACTGCGTGAGTTACAGGATTTATACGAGGCTATTCTGGGCCTGGGATTGGATAGAAGAAATTTCAGAAAAAGAATTATAGCCAAAGATTGGCTGGTTGATCTAAATGAAATGGAAGAGGATGTACCCCATCGCCCAGGCAAACTTTATAAGCTTCGGTCTGGTTTAAGGAAAAGCGGACGACTTAGTATACAGGTTGAACAAAAACTTGCAGTTTGAAAAGTTTTCGCCGAAAAAACCTAAAGAAATTTTTGAATAACTTAAAAAAGATTTAAAATTGTGTCCTCGATACACATTACACGAAACTGCTTTCTTTATAAACTTTTAATATTTGATTGCTTATGAACATGAGAAAATTGCTCTATGCGATTGCCTTGCCGCTGTTTCTTCTGCTCTCCTTTATGTCTTCAGCGCAAGACAAATTAGTAAACGGCCGGGTTTCTGATTCTTCCGGACGGGGAGTTCCAGGTATTTCAGTGTCAGTAAAAGGCCAGACCTTAAGAGGAACTACAACCAGCGACAATGGCGGTTTTTCACTTTCTGTTCCGTCTTCGGCCACTACACTTGTTTTTTCTTCCGTTGGATTTGCTTCACAGGAAGTAAGTATTACCGGTACTAACTCGGTAAATATTACTATGCAGTCCACCGCCGGAAACCTGAACGAGGTAGTGGTGATTGGATATGGAACTGCACGTAAACGAGATCTTACAGGGTCTGTTACAACTGTAACTGCTAAAGATTTCAATAGGGGGATAATTACAACCCCTGAACAACTAATTGCTGGCAAGGTTGCTGGCGTATCCATTACGCCCAATGACGGTGCTCCTGGTTCTGGCAGTAGCATCAGGATCCGCGGTGGTTCTTCCTTAAATGCCAGTAACAGTCCTTTGATTGTTATTGATGGTATGCCTTTATCTAATTCAGGAATAGCAGGCGCACCAAACCCTCTTGCTTTGATAAATCCAAATGACATTGCTTCGTTCACAGTGTTAAAAGATGCATCAGCAGCCGCCATTTACGGCTCCAGGGGCTCTAATGGCGTTGTATTAATTACTACTAAAAAGGGTAAAGCCGGAAAAACTTCCTTTAATGCGGGGTACTACACGGGAGTAACGAACGTAACCAGGGAAGTGGAGTACATCAATTCAACGGAATGGCTTGCTCTTTATGAGGAGGCCTTTAGAAACAGTAATGGATATCCGCTCCCCCCAGATTTTAACCTGGGTAAAGGATTAACCCCTAGTGAGGTAGTACAAGGCGGATACAA
>JACMJX010000252.1 GCA_014380425.1 Chitinophagaceae bacterium
AAGACAGCCGTCTGTGCAGGATTGATCGCTTGGTTTTTCGTCTACCTGTACGCCGGATACCTATACCAGGCAATGGGGGTTGTTTCGCCGAAGCCTTTTGTGATCGGGCTGGTCTGGAGCATCGTTGAATACTCCATCGGCGCGATCGCTGGTGCGTGGCTGTATAAAGAAGAGTAGGCCAATTCAGCCGGATCGCGGGCCGGTCGTCCGCGATCCAGCCAACAAACAAGGAGAACTTTAATGGCACGAGTAGCACATTTCGGTACCTCCGATTCCGTCCTACTTTAAGCCTAAAAGCAACTCCGATATTATTCAAAACCAGCTTGAAGAGTTCTCACGATGTTTTCAGGACGACAAGAATAAATATAAACAAGAAGAGTTAATATATCTCGCCTCCATGCTGACAGTTAATGAAAGTTAGTAAAGGGATTCAAGTCAATCCTGGGTGTGGAAATTTTCTATCGGGCTATTTATTTTATCTTCTTAAAAATCCTGTTCCAGCGTATACCCTTATCATAGCTCATCCAAATCAACCACGCAGAACCTACAATATGATCCTCAGGAACAAATCCCCAGTAGCGGGAGTCCTGTGACTGATGCCTGTTGTCGCCCATCATCCAATAGTAATTCAGTTTGAATACATACTGGTCTGTAGGAACATCATTTATAAAGAATTTGCCTTCCCTCTTTTCGAGTTTATTATTTTCATATGTACGAATAGCACGCTCATAAATGGCGTAATTTTCCTCAGTAAGTTTAAGAGTTGCACCTTTCGCTGGGATCCAGATGGGCCCGAAATTATCTTCCGTCCATCTGTGATAGTTGTCAAACGGGTAAACTCTGGAAACCTGATTTAAAACCGGCTCTATGGTGAACCCCGTTTGTTTCATCTTCTCCCGGGCTTCATTTGTTAAAAGCATACGAAACACATTTTGGGTATTTGTAACGGCAAATTCGTCACCATTGTTCATATCAACATTATATTCCTCTTTTAGCACCTCGGGATCCAATTGCTGACCATTTGTGCGAACATCATAGGGTGCTTCCGAGTGCAGAGGAAAAAAAGGAGCAAGATTATTTATATGAACAAGTCCATTTCTTATTAAAAGACTATCTCCTGCAATGGCTACGCATCGTTTGATATAATTTTCTCGCTTATCTACCGGTCTTGTCACCAGAGGATATTCGTCCGGATTGCTCCAGATAACCGCTCTTCCTCTTTCTACATCTCCGTTGCCAAGTTCGCGCATTACATCATAATAGGGGCGCAACGATTGAAATTCATCTTTATTGATCACTGTATCTCCTGCAGGGAAATTAAATACCACCACATCATTTCTTTTAACCGGCGTGGCGAACCAACGTGTATAGGGAATCTTTACAAGTTCAGAATAAGAGTTGGAGCCAGACCCTGGCATAGTAGCATGGATAAATGGAACAGAAAGCGGAGTATTAGGAATACGGGGGCCATAGGTGAGCTTACTTACAAAAAGGAAATCGTTGACCAAGAGTGTCTTCTCCATGGAGCCTGTAGGTATTGTATAAGCCTCAAAGATAAACGTGCGGATCAGCGTTGCTGCTACGATGGCAAAAATTGCTGCATCAAGCCATTCCCGTGTGCCGGATTTCTTATGTGCTCTTACTGTCGCAATACCCATAAACTTATCTTTCTTATTGGTGCCTATATGAATAAAATAAATGAATGGAACAAAAACGGTAAGTACATGCTGATAAAACTTGAATTTGGCGAATAGTTTTACAAATTCAACATAGATGCCCAGTATCACAAACCAATTAACTACGGGAATAAACAGCCAGAAGAACCAATGCCTGGGCCGATTTCCTACTTCAAGTATCACCCAAATATTATAAAATGGAACGAACGCCTTCCAGGGAGTAAGACTCGCTTTCTTAAACATTGAAAACATTCCAAAGGCAGGTAGTAACAAAAGCAGCAGTGTTATTCCTATAACTGTAAGAAGCTCATTAAAAGTCATTCATATATTTTTACAGGGGCCAAAAATAAGTGAAAAGATAAAAGTGAACCGTTAAAACTTTCATTTCACTCAGTGTAGCTAATTTTTTAACTTTTTAATCTCTCCTTGTAACATTGTTCAATACATCTTCAGCCGTAATATTTTTACCCGAAAGTATCACCAAGCGAGCTACTACATTATGAAGCTCCCGGATATTGCCCGTCCATTTATACTTTTTCATTTCATCGAGTGCTGCCTGATCGATTGGCTTCTTAGAAATACCATATTCGCTGCAAATATCTTCAAGAAATTTGTCAACCAGTAAAGGTATATCGTCTTTTCGCTCATTCAGAGACGGAACATGCACCAGTATCACGCTAAGACGGTGATAAAGGTCAAGTCGAAATTGCTTTTCTTCTACTTCCCGTAGCAAGTCCTTATTGGTAGCCGCTATCACACGAACATCTACATTAATATCCTTGTCAGCACCTACCCTTGTTATCTTTCCTTCCTGTAATGCTCGCAGTACTTTGGCCTGAGCGCTGAGACTCATATCTCCTATTTCATCTAAGAATAACGTGCCCCCGTTCGCCTGTTCAAATTTACCGATGCGCTGTTTGATAGCCGAAGTGAAAGAACCCTTTTCATGACCGAATAATTCACTTTCGATAAGTTCGGTGGGTATCGCAGCGCAATTCACTTCAACGATAGGGCCTGTTGATCGGTTACTTTTCTCATGCAGCCAACGTGCCACTAGTTCCTTACCTACTCCATTCTCTCCTGTAATAAGCACTCTGGCATCTGTCGGAGCTACTTTTTCAATAGTATCCTTTATCTTTTTGATGGAAGAAGAATCCCCTATCATTTCCGGAGTCTTACTAACTTTTCGTTTGAGCACCTTTGTTTCAGTAACAAGCGATGTTTTGTCCATGGCATTCCTGATGGTTATGAGCAACCGGTTTAAATCAGGGGGCTTGGAGATATAATCGAAAGCTCCTTTTTTTACCGCCTCTACCGCTGTTTCTATGGTTCCATGTCCTGAAATCATAATAATTGGCACGTCTGCATTGGATTCTCTCGATCTCTCCAAAAATTCTATTCCATCTATCTTGGGCATTTTTATGTCACATAGCACTACATCATAAGACTTTTCGCGAAATTTCTTCAACCCTTCTTCCCCATCGCCCGCCTCATCGATCTTGTAACCCTCATATGAAAGTATTTCACCGAGTGTTTTACGAATAGACTTTTCATCGTCGATAATCAGAATGTTAGACATAATTGTTGCTTGTAAGCGGTAAAAATAGTGAATGACGGGTAGAAATCCGCATTAAGTAAAACAATACAGGAACAGGTCGGAAAGGTAAAAATCTCGTAGGTGTACTATGTACCATCGCTGAATATGCCAGTTTATTGTGCTTTTCATGCCTTTTTGCGGTTTTTACGATCAAATAAAGTAGAAACCTGCTTGCATTACTGAGCTCCATGGAGTAAATTTGTTTTATAAGTTCACCCTTAAAACAATCCAACTATGAGAGCGACCACTCCAACTCTACACACTGCCACCGAGATTAATATCTGGAAAATGGCATTTAAACTAACCCTGCTTGCCAGCGTTTTTATGGCAACAGGCTATGGCTTTTTATTCGCTGTAAAAAGCATCGCAAGGTTACTGGTTTAAGTCCAGTCTGAACCATCATTAATGAATGAAGGATTAGCATACGACCCGTTAGTAGGGGGAGGTATAAGCTAATCCTTCAATTATATTTATTACAATTGCTCTTTATTTCTTTAGATACATCACTTCTTTTACCAGCTTTACTGTCCTCGCTACGTCAGGTATAGCGAGAGCTGCGAGATTCGGCGCGTAATGCATAGGCGCATCGGCGCTGGTGATTCTTCTTATTGGAGCATCTAAATAGTCGAATCCCTCTTTCTGTATGCGATAGGTAATTTCTGAAGAAATAGATGCAAACGGCCATTGCTCCTCTACTATTACCAAGCGATTGGTTCTCTTTACAGATTCGAGAATCGTCATCCAATCTAAGGGCCGAATAGACCTCAGGTCTACCACTTCTGCGCTAATGTCTTCTTTTTCCAGCTCTGCAGCGGCACCAAGGGCCACTTTCATCATCTTGTTATAGGCAACGATAGTAACATCTGTACCCTTTCTTTTTACATCAGCTTTGCCAATAGGAATATAATATTCCTCCTCAGGCACTTCGCTTTTTTCTCCGTACATCACTTCGCTTTCCATAAAAATGACAGGGTCTTCCTCGTATCGGATCGCTTGCTTTAGCAAGCCTTTAGCATCGTATCCGTTAGAAGGGGATACCACCTTAAGCCCAGGTATATTGGCATAATAGCTTTCGAAAGCAGTTGAATGTTGCGCTCCCAACTGACCGGCACTACCACCTCCGCCTCTAAACACTATAGGGCAGGTAATCTGTCCGCCACTCATCGCCAACATCTTACTGGCTGTATTCAAGATCTGATCGAGTGCTAGCACAGCAAAATTCCAGGTCATATATTCCACTATCGGGCGAAGCCCATTTTGTGCAGCCCCTACAGCAACAGCGGTAAACCCTAATTCAGCAATGGGAGTATCTATCACGCGTTTTGGTCCAAATTCATCCAGCATGCCCTGACTTACTTTATAAGCTCCATTGTACTCCCCCACTTCCTCACCCATAAGGAAAACCCGCTCATCTCTTCTCATTTCCTCATTCATCGCTTCCCTTAGGGCCTCACGATATGCTATTGATCTTGCCATTGTGTAGATATTATTTTAAAGGACGGGCAAAATTATTCGAACTAGATCATATTAGCAAACATTGACCAAGATTTATAGGATAATGTACTTAGCCAGCATCTTTCATTAATAAACATGAATTCCAGATATCTTTGCAGGGCATGGAAAACGAAAACCGGTATGACGTCATTATCATCGGGGCCGGCCCAATCGGACTTGCCTGCGGACTCGAAGCTGAAAAGGCAGGGCTGGCTTACCTGATTATAGAAAAAGGCAGCCTTGTGAACTCTCTATACAATTATCCTGTAAACATGACCTTTTTCTCTACATCAGAACGTCTGGAGATTGGAGATGTTCCCTTTATTTCTGTTAATAAACAACCAAGTCGCAATGAGGCGCTCGAATATTACCGCAGAGTAACAGCATACAGAAACGTCAAAGTACAGCTCTTCGAGGAAGTACTTGCGGTAACATTCAAGAACCCTGATTTTGAGCTTACTACTTCAAAAAAAACTTATTATGCCAGCAACGTTGTTATAGCAACAGGTTTTTATGATATTCCATACCCCCTAAATGTTCCCGGCGAAGATCTTCCCAAAGTAAGGCATTATTATAAAGAACCCCACTTCTATGCATTTCAGAAAGTGCTTGTAGTAGGAGCCATGAATTCCGGAGTAGATGCAGCACTGGAAACCTGGAGAAAAGGCGCCGAAGTAACCCTTATAGTAAGAAAATCGCAGATCGGGGAACGGGTGAAATACTGGGTACGGCCGGATATCGAGAATAGAATAAAAGAGGGCTCCATAAAAGCATACTTTAATGCTACTATTTCTGCCATAAGGAACAATGAAGTTGATATCAATACACCAGAAGGACTATTGACAATAGAAAATGATTGGGTAATTGCCATGACCGGCTATCAGCCGAACCTTTCATTTCTTGAGAAAACCGGCATACTACTATCACCGGACGAAGTAAGAAAACCCCATTATGACCCTTCTTCACATCAAACAAACATTCCGGGCATTTATCTAGCAGGTGTTATCTGTGGCGGAATGAATACTCACAGCCTTTTTATAGAAAACTCACGAGAGCATGCGGTAAATATCATGAGTCATATAAAGCAAAAAAACCGCTAGGTTATTCATTAATATTCTCGATT
Organism: Chitinophagaceae bacterium; assembly: GCA_014380425.1. Lineage (GTDB taxonomy): Bacteria > Bacteroidota > Bacteroidia > Chitinophagales > Chitinophagaceae > JADCRZ01. The sequence continues at coordinate 5,891 of JACMJX010000252.1, forward strand.
ACCATTGCACTTGCGCCGCCGCCGCCATTACAAATACCAGCAGCTCCATACCGGGCGTTGTTTTGTTTGAGTACATTGATTAGTGTAACAATAATTCTTGCTCCGCTACAACCTAGCGGGTGACCCAACGATACAGCACCGCCATTAACATTCACTTTCGAAGGATCGAGGTTCAGACGTCTTGTATTCTCTATTCCAACTACGCTGAAAGCTTCATTAAGTTCCCAGTAACTGATATCTTTCATTGTAAGGTGTGCTTTCTCTACGGCCTTTGGTACTGCAACCGCGGGCGTTGTAGTGAACCATTCCGGAGCTTGTTCCGCATCGGCATAAGCAAGTATTTTAGCAATGGGCTTAAGTCCCAGTTCTTCCGCTTTCTCTTTGCTCATCAGAAGCAAGGCCGCTGCCCCATCATTCATTGTACTTGCGTTGGCCGCAGTTACAGTTCCGTCTTTAACGAAAGCACCCTTAAGTTCCGGTATCTTATCAAACTTTACATTGAAAGGTTCTTCATCTTTATCAAGTAGAAGCGGGCTGCCTTTCTTCTGAGGTATTTCAACGGGTACAATTTCATTATTGAATCGACCCTCGCTTACTGCAGCCTGGCTTCTCTTATAGCTTTCAATCGCAAACGCATCCTGCTCCTCTCGGCTCACGCCACAGGTACTGGCGCATAATTCCGCCGCATTGCCCATAGCTTTGCCATCGTATACGTCGGTCAGGCCGTCTTTTGCAAGTCCGTCTATAAGTTGTGTATTACCGTATTTATTACCCCAGCGCATATTGTCTACATAAAAGGGAACATTACTCATACTTTCCATACCCCCTGCAAGTACTATATCTGCGTCGCCCAGCATAATGCTTTGAGCTGCCTGGGACAATGCCTTCATTCCGCTGGCACATACCTTATTCACCGTGGTGCAATTGACTTCATCTGGAAGGCCCGCCAATTTCGATGCTTGCCGCGCCGGTGCCTGCCCGAGATTGGCTTGCATTACAGAACCCATGATTACATCATTCACCTGAGTACTTTGAATACCAGCGCGCGCTAGTGCTCCCTTAATGGCAATGGCTCCTAACTGCGGGGCTGTAAATCCCTTTAGAGAACCGCCAAAACTCCCGATAGGTGTTCGTACTGCTGATATGACGTAAACTTCTTTTTTGTTCATATTGTTTTGTTAGGAGACAAAGATAGCAAATTGACTAACAGTTGTTAGTATCTGTGCTGTTAAAGCTTTTGTTTCAAATTCTCCCTCAGGTTCTGCCTCCATTCTTCTGCTAAAACACTCAGCACTATGCTGTCTCTTCGCGGCCCTTCAAAAGTAGGCATGTTGCTGCGTAAAATTCCTTCTACCGAACATCCCACGCCTTTCATTGCTGCAATGCTCCGTGCATTTCTATAATCGGCCCGCAATTCTATTCTTTCCATGTGCATAGCATTAAATGCAAAATCAAAAAGCAGCAATTTGCAGTGTTTGTTTAGCCCGGTACCCTGAAACTGCTTTCCGTACCAGGTATATCCAAGGCTAAGCGCTTGATAATTCAACTGAATATCATAGAAGCGCGTGCAACCTGCATACTGCTGCTGCTGCTTATCGTAGATGATAAAAGGAAATTCTTTCTTCGCTGCTCTTGCTTCTACCGCTGCTGAAAGGTATTTCACCATGTCGTCTTCACCTGCAATCCGTACTAGCGAATATTTCCAGATCTCGGGTTCGTGAATGGCGAATCCAGCAAGATGCTTATGGTCAGATAACTCAAGTGGCCTGATAAGAGCCCGGTCATCTTCTAACACTATATCTTGCGAAAAGTCAAAAATGGAAGCTGTTTGCATTTGAAAAGAATTGGTGAAGCGAATTGATCAAATATCTATAAAGTTATATGGGTATGATGAAATCTGGTGGCGTTTTTGCACTCTCCTTAACACAGGAGGTGCGCATTACGTTTTCAATGCGTTAATGTTGCTATCTTTTAACGGTAAGTTAATACTGGTAAAAGAAGAGACAAATATTTTGCACGCAACGGATACTGTAGTACCTTGCGTGGCGTTTACTATACATGCAGAATTTCGCATCATGACAGACCTTTCGATTTTTAACCCGAACGCTCCGGGCAATCCCAATAACAATATTTTTGGGCTTCCATTCACGGAAGAGGATGCAAGGCTGGTGATCTTGCCAGTTCCCTGGGAAGTTACCGTCACCTGTAGCGCAGGCACTGCCCGGGCGGCAGACCATATTTTCAAGGCAAGTATGCATATTGATCTTTTCGACCAAGATGTGAAAGACGGCTGGCGAGAAGGTTTCTTCATGCGCAGCGCGGATAAGAAGATCCTTATGAAGAGCGATTATCTTCGAAAGGAAGCAGAACTTTACATCGATTATATATCCAAAGGGGAAAAAATAGAGAAAAACCTTTTTATGTGTAAATCTCTTAAAGAGATCAATGCAGGAAGTAATTTTCTTAATAACTGGGTGTACGAGCAAACAAAAGAACTGCTCAACAGAGGCAAACTAGTAGCACTGCTTGGCGGCGATCATAGCACTTCTCTCGGATACCTAAAGGCCCTTGCAGAAAGATATGGAGAATTTGGTATTCTTCAATTCGACGCACACTGCGATCTCCGCAAAAAATACGAGGAATTCTCTTACTCGCATGCAAGTATTATGTATAATGCACTCACAGAAATTCCTGCAATTCAGAAACTGGTGCAAATAGGTATCAGGGATATCAGTGAAGAAGAATGGGCGTACATTAACAATAGTAATAATAGGGTCATAACATATTTCGATAAGGATATCAAGGAAAGACAATATGAAGGGGAAACATGGAAGAAGATAGCTGATGAAATGGTTGATCAGCTTCCTCATAATGTTTACTTGAGCTTCGACATCGATGGGCTTGATCCTAAATCCTCGCCTAATACAGGCACGCCCGTGCCTGGTGGCCTTGAAACGGAACAGGTGTTCTATCTGCTTAAAAAAATTATCAAATCGGGACGAAAGCTGGTGGGTTTCGATCTTACGGAAGTTGGTACCGGTGAGAACGTTTGGGATGCAAATGTCGGTGCCCGGGTTTTATGGCGGCTCTGCAATATCTTTATCATGAGTTCGCACAGCAACTAACGTTGCTTCCCTGTTTTCAGTAGTTTTATATATGCAATTCCATTCAGTCAGTGTGGTGTCCGCACCTTTGGAAAGAAGAAAAAATAACTCGGGTCTGCTGCATGGATTTACAGGTTTCCTGTTAATTCTAAAAAGTATGGACTTTGCCCGCATCGCTTCTCCTTATGCACGATGGATCCTGTTTATTCTTTCGGCAATCGGCCTGATTAGCGTATTTCTTGGCTTTGTACGGAAAAAAATACCAGCTTATGGTAAATGGAGCAAGCGATTTTTTATACTTGAGGGAGTTGGCTTTCTTGTGCTTACTGCATTTTTTATTCCTGAAGGTAAACCTGTCCATTTAATTTTTACCATTGTTTGGACTTTTCTCTGCGGATTCTTCTATTTTTCAGAAAAAAGAACGGAAAGGCAGGCATTCGTAAGCCTTCAGAAAGAGGGCATAACAATTCCTGGCGTTTTAAACGATCGACTCATGCCCTGGAGCGAGGTAGAAAGCGTGATCCTGCGTTGTGATTTCCTTACCATTAACAAGAAAAACAACAAATACTACCAGTTTGAGGTAGCAGAAGAAAATGAGGAAGGTTTCAGAGAAGCTTTTAACATTTATGCCAGGTCGAGATTAGAATAAAACCCGATTTTTGCGTATATTATGAATCTCATATTAGATAAATCACCTTTTATTCTTTATTCCGACGGCAATGGAAAAATCTTCGAAGATCAATCTCTATATGCTGCTGGACGCACTGGATGGGATGCGCTTGATGTACCACTTGAAGACTGGATAGAACTACCAGACGGCGGCAATCTTTATGAGCTGCCCGGAAGGAAAGGCATAGGTATTGACGTGATTACAGGCGAAATGCGCCTTTGTGAAAAGGGCTGGGCCGTAGCTGCTTTTATACCCCCGGCACATACCGGCCTATTTCTTTCCGCTTATGAAACAATGCCAGATGCACCTACTCTTCCGCTCTTTTGCTATACCGCGGTCGGTTGGCATGATGACCAATTCTATGTTCCTGCCGTAAGGATAGAAAAGGATATACGACAGGAATCTGCCGGTTATGATAGTGAAAGAATTAATGAAGGAGTTCAACGCCTTCTAACCGCTTACCCGCACAACCGGCTAGTGCAGCATCTGATGAACAACTGCTGTATGACCTATAACTGTCCCGCGGCCCGTAACCTATCATTGGGGCGATGGGAATGTCCTATACCGGCGTCTCCTGCCTGCAATGCTAATTGTGTTGGCTGCATTTCCTTCCAACCAGAAGAAGAAACGATAGTGTCTACACAGGACAGGCTTACATTTAAGCCAACAGCCGAAGAGATTGTTGAGTTTACCGTACCGCACCTTGAAACAGCTCCCTATCCCATCGTCAGTTTCGGTCAGGGCTGCGAAGGAGAACCCCTCCTGATGTGGGAAACGATCCGTGAGGCAATTATAGAAATAAGAAAGCATACCGGAAAAGGCAGCATAAATATCAATACGAATGGTAGCAAGCCGGCAGCGGTAGAGGCTTTGTGTAAAGCTGGACTTAACAGCATCAGGGTAAGTATGAACAGCGCGAGAGAAGAGGTTTACACCCCGTACTACCGGCCTAATAACTACAGGTTTGAGGATATCATCGAAAGTCTGAAAGTTGTCCGGCGGCACAATGGCTGGAGCAGTATCAACTATTTTGTTTTTCCAGGCATGACGGATAGTATAGAAGAATACGAGGCGCTTCGTAAACTGATAAAAGACACCGGGATTTCGATGATACAATGGCGCAATTTCAATATCGATCCTGACTGGTACATGGGCAGGATTGGTATACACGAAACGGGGGAGTGCATGGGTATAAAACAGATGCAGGACCTGATCCACGAGGAGTTTACTAATCTGAAATTAGGCTATTTCAATCCATCTATAGAACGAATAAAAGGCAATTATGAACATGATTTCGCGCATTGATTCATGCCAGCAACTTGTTCTTCACCTGAATAAAAAGCACTAATTTTATAAGATGGTAGGTAATTTCGAATCCCAGAAAAATTTAAAGGCAGCAGGTTATACTACCGGTATAATTGCAGTGCTGCTGTTGCTGCTTTTTTATGTGAGATGGGTAACGCCCGTAATGCCCTTACCCCCTGTTGAAGAAGGTATAGAAGTGAATCTTGGTAA
>JACMJX010000253.1 GCA_014380425.1 Chitinophagaceae bacterium
CGCGCACGTTGCCTGGCCAAGCTAGGCAAAAAGCAGGAGGCTATCGTAACTGCAAAGAAATCAATGGAACTTTCTAAAGTAGCTAAGAACGATGATTACATAGTGTTGAATGAAAAGCTGCTTGCAACGCTGAAATAAATCAGCAGCAGGACTCAACCCAATACTCACACGCTACATACAATTTTCACAACGATAATGAAAGCGGTAGAGGGTAAGGTATATTTTACCGAAGAAACAGCAGTTACCAAAGCCTCGAATTATACCAAAGCCAGTAACTGATTCCAATGCCTGGAAATGCACGAAAGCAAGAGCTTGTTTGTTCGGTAAAATATACCTTACCCTCTACCGCTTTCATTACCTACACTAACCTGTAGTACGCTTGCCAACTATCAATTCCAGCATCAAAGCCAGTCCCAGGACTCCAAGCGCACCGATTGCATTCAGCCACAAAAACCCTATAGCGGAGTAAATAAACAGCAAAATGATGGCAACCTGCACTACCAGGGCACTGATAAACACTGCCCTTCCCCCCACGTGCTTGCAATAAAAAGCAACCAGGAAAATGCCAAGAATCACTCCATAAAACAGGGAACCCAGAATATTCACCGCTTCGATAAGGCTACCACCCAACTTGCCCGCAAACAAGGCCACTACCACACTGAATAAACCCCATATCAACGTATAACGCTTCGACACGGAATAATCTTCCAACCCCGTGCATTCATCTTTCCTTATAAATTTTTTATGGATATCCACAACAGTAGTAGATGCCAGCGAATTTAGCGCTGCGGCGATACTACCCCAGGCAGCGAGGAATATCACGGCAATTAGTAACCCGACAAGCCCTGCCGGAAGATGATCTACCACAAACCGGAGAAAGATATAGTTCGTATCATTACTGTCTCCTCCTATCTCCTTTTTATCCAGGATTCCCTTAAACTGCGTTCTCAATGACTCGGTTGCCACATTTACTTTCCGCAGTGCAATCGAAGCACCAGATGTATCAACTCCTCCTTTAAAATCTGCCACCAGGTTCTTCACCAGCTGCTGCTTCTCGATGGCAAGCGAATCGTACTGACGCTGTATGCCGCTCAGTGAATCCTTATAAACTGAAGCTGCCACTCTTTTCACCTGCAGCTCGTTGAAAAATAAGGGGGCTTTGTTAAACTGGTAAAAGGTAACGGCAAGAACGCCCGTGAGCAGTATCAGAAACTGCATGGGCACTTTCACCAAACCGTTCATCAATAAACCAATGCGACTTTCTTTTACACTCTTCGCGGTGAGATAGCGGCCCACCTGGCTCTGGTCTGTTCCAAAATAAGAAAGTGCCAGAAAGAATCCTCCTATAATACCACTCCAGATATTATAGCGGTCTTCCCAATTAAACCCATTTTCATTTACCCCGGTAGTTATCACGTTCATCTTGCCCAATACATCCCCTACCTTTACAGCATCCATCAGTCCGACACCCTCGGGCAGCAGGTGAACCATGGTATAGGCCGCTACGAACATTCCTGCAGCAATAATCACGAACTGCAGTTGTTGCGTATAGGCAACTGCCCTTGCGCCTCCCGTCATGGTATAAACGATCACGAGCCCACCCATTACTATATTAATGAGGTAAATATTCCAGCCCAATAAAGTAGAAAGAATAATTGCCGGCGCATAGATACTTATGCCGGTAGATAAGCCGCGTTGCAACAGAAACAAAAAAGAAGTAAGGGTTCTGGTTCTGAGATCGAAACGGTTCTCCAGGTATTCGTACGCGGTATATATCTTCAGACGATGAAAAATAGGAACAAACGTGATGCAAAGCACCACCATAGCAATGGGAAGGCCGAAATAGTATTGCACGAAGCGCATACCGTCGGTATAAGCCTGGCCAGGGGCTCCTATAAAGGTGATGGCGCTTGCCTGGGTGCCCATGATGCTCAGCAGCACTACATACCAGGGCATGTTGCGGTTGCTCAGAAAATATCCGTCAAGATCCTTGGAGGTCCGGCTCTTATAAAGGCCGAAGCTGATGATCACAGCCAGTGTTGCGATCAGAACTATCCAGTCGGCCTGGCTCATTGAAGGGATATGAGATTAGCAAGCAATCGAAAACTTCCGGCAACGCCCGCGGGCAATTCCCTAAAGAAAACGAGCCCTGTATAAACAAAATGACCCTTGCCATATTTCGCGAGGATAACACTTCCCTCCTCATCACTTTCTCCCGGGTCGTGCATGGAGAGGATGGTTTCGTAGTGGTTATCCCAGGACTGCGCGTGATAGATACTCCGCTCCTGCACCCAGCCTTCAAAGTCTCTGTCGGTTATCTTATTAGGATAGTTCAGCAAGGGATGATCCTTCTTCAACAACTTTACAGGCGCCGTTTCATCCGTGATGCGCACGCGGGAGATATTGAATGGGTAGGGCCCAATCTTAGCCTTAACAGGCCCTAACTGGCTCGATGTATTGTATTGTACGATGAGGTTGCCCCCCTGCTCTATATACTTCATCAGCTTCTCGTGATAATTATTCAGCGACTCTCTCACATTGTAAGCACGCACGCCCGTGATGATGGCCTGGAACTGTGAAAGATCCGCTACTTGCAGGTCTTTGTCTGATAGTACGGATACATCATAACCCATTTGCTGCAATCCACCCACTACTTTATCGCCTGCTCCTTCTATATAGCCGATCTTTTTTCCGGTTATCTTAAGATCCAGCACCACCTGCTTTACGGAATCCGTCCTGATATAATTAATGGCGGGAATATGATCATAACTAATACTTCTTAAAACAAGCCGGCTGTTGCTGGCAGTTACTGGACCTGCTGAAGAGAGCGATTTATTAACCGGCTTACCCGTTTCATTCAATGGGTTCAGTTGTATCTGCACGTTCAGTTCCTTTTCACGCGGGGTATTTTGCGGTACTATTACCATTGGCTGGTACAGCTCTCCTTTCACCGGATCGGTGTACCTGTAACGGATTGGTTTTGTGAATGTGAGCACTTCTCCGTCCATCTTCAGTATAAAATCTACGGAGGGGGCGATATTCTCCGCCATGCCGATCAACTGCTGGTCGGTTACAGTAAAACTTCCTTTTTCCATTGGATCTTTCAACCAGTAGGGTTGCATCAGCGGCTTTGCGGGATCAAGGAAAAGGCTAACCGTCTCTGTAATATTCTTATTTTTAGGCAAGTCGTTACCGAATGAAAGATATGTTTCATTCAGCTTTACAGCAGCGCTGCTCCAATTTACCCCTGACCTGTTATTTAACGTCACGCCAATCTTCAGGCTATCCCCTTGCACCGGATATTGTTTGTCAACGGTAGCATCGATAAAAAGTCCGCTGCAATATTCTATAGTATTCCTTATTTCTTTCAGCTTCTGCTCTTTCCAGTATTCATCTTTCAGCTTTTTAACCCTCCCGTATAAACGCAGGAGTGCAGGAACACTCTTTTCAGGAAACAGGTAAGAATAGCCCCTGGTAATCGAGTCGAGCATTGCCTGTATCCTCGTTCCTTCCGGCTCCATGCTTCTTCGCCAGCTTTCGTCCACACCCTCAAGAAGTTCCTTTTTGGGCGTATCGCCTTTCACTGTAACGAAGTATTCCAGCGAACTTCCCCTTTGAGCAGCGACACCAAATCCCTGGCTTTTATGCTGGCTGCGGCTCAATGCGGCTATTTCTCCATAACCCTTACCCAGTAACGGATTGAATAACCCAACATCTATCTTGAACTGATCGTCGCTGGTGGTATTGGTATTACCAAAACTAAACGTATTCCATAAAAGTCTTTTAGCCTTCCATGCCGTTACACCCTGTTTAAGCTGTTCGGGGAACATGGAAGGATTGCTGGCAGCCTCAAATGCTTCGTGAGCAAGGATAGCAGAAGCGGTATGATGTCCATGGCCTGCCCTGGCATCTTCCGGAAAGCGGGTAATGATCACATCAGGCTTAAATTTTCTGATTATCCACACTACGTCGCCCAGTATTTTATCGTGCCCCCATATTCTCATGGCCTCGTCAGACGATTTAGAAAATCCGAAATCATAGGCACGTGTAAAAAACTGTTCGGCACCATCCGTTCTGCGTGCAGCAAGTAATTCCTGGGTTCTGATTAGTCCAAGTTCTGTTCCTTGTTCATCCCCTATCAGGTTTTGACCCCCATCGCCTCTTGTAAGGCTCAAATAACCCGTGCGATACAGTTTCTCGTTGGCGAGATAAGCCAGCAACCGAGTGTTCTCATCGTCTGGATGTGCGGCTATATAAAGCACGGAACCCAGTACATTCAGCTTCCGTAGCTTAAGCAGGATCTCCGATGAAGACAGGGTTTGCGGGTTCTGGGCATTGGCCGCTAGAACACTCACGATGATGACAACCAGTAACAGTATTTTTTTCATCAAACAGGTGCATTAAATGATTTATAAATAAACAGGTTAACAGATTCAAACGCGTTCACTAATTACCGACAAAAAAGAGGGCGTTGGCAAGCAGCAGCTTACCATTTTCCCAGAAACTCCTGAAGACAGGATCATCCGCCATCAATACTATTTCTCCTTCTCCCATATCCACTACCCCCAGCAGGAGTCCGTCTTTCAATTGCTCTTTAAGCCTGGAGCCTACAAAGCCCGCTGCCTCTTGGGCTTTCTTTATCGTTCCTATATTCCAGCCGTCTTTCTTTATATACTCATAAATAACGTCATCCAGCTTCAGGGTATAGTAATGATCCGGGTAGCCGAAGGCCAACGGATGTGAATTGTCAAGATCTATTTTAAAGATGGAGCCGGATGTGATGTTCTTAAGATAATCGCGTTCGCGGCTGCTATATGGTTTAATAAGGCCGTAGGGTGATTGCTTATTGTCTTCATCTTCCTTCTTTTCATCGTCTGGCTTCCTGAGTTCAAGCCCTACGTCTAGCCCTGCTATCTGCTTTCCGGCTGCACCAATAGCAATCAGCTTTCCGCCGCTCTTGATCCATGTTTTCAACTGCTCTACATTCTGCCGCTCACTAAAGAATTTGTACTTGCCTTCGGGCAGTATCAGGATATCCATCTCGCTCCACTTTATAGCTTCGAGATAGTCTGCAGTAATAAGCGTAACAGGATACCGTAGTTCCTGGTCCAGGAAATGCCATACGGCGCCGGCGTTAGTGCTGTTCACCGTTTCCCCGGCAAGCAGCGTGATCCGCGGCATATTCACCGTTCTTACCTTATCGCTCCCGAAATCATTTCCCTTATCTACAAAGCCCGTCTTTACCGGGAACATTCTCACCTGGTTTTTATTGCAGATGGCGGCCACCTCGCCCCAAAGGGCACTGCCACTCAGCTTATTACTTGTTTTCACCACTATCAAAGTACCTCTGCCAAACAGCACACCACCCGTTTGGAAGGGTTCTCCGGCAAATCTTACTTTTATTTTGCGGGCAAGCAGGCCTGCCAGTACACGGGCATGTTTGGTGCTTTCCCACTTTATTACATAACCGTATGCTGCGGTATCCGGCATGTTTTCTACAAAGCGGGATCCATTGTAAGGAGCAGCAGGGATTCTTTCCCGGGAGGCATACGTATTCAATCCATAAATATAGGGCAGCGCCCAGGCTGTTATGTCATAAGTAAGCGAGTCGGAAAGTTTTGGATTCGGTTCAAACAATACGCTCACCAGTGCTGCACGTGGCTGATAGGCACTAATAACGATGTCGTTTGTGGTAACACTGAATTTCTCTTCCTTCCCGGACGCGAAACTGAATCCCTTGCCGCTTGCCGTTTTGCCGTTGCCGTATTCGATATTGTTTTTTGCGAGCAACTGCAGCAAAGCTTCGATCTGGCCGGTTCTGCCGGAGTCTGCTTTTATAACATAGGATTTGTACCTGCCTGCACCGTCGGTAATAGCGTCAGTGAAATACTTTCTGAATTCTTTTACAAGTGCCGCCGCATGCTCCGATGCCGCTTCCACGGTACTAAGCGATGTAGTATAGTGATGCAGTATCCTATCGGTCAGGGTCAGGGTATCGCCATCCCTTGTCAATACCCGAAGCCCGCCGTGCGAGCCGCCGGCCTGCTCGTAGGTGACGCCGATAGCACCATTGAACGTAGGATAGGTATCTCCATAAGAAGGATAATAAAGATCAAAAATTTCTTTGGTGAAATAGAGCCATCCCTTTTCGTCGAAATACTGTGCATGCTTTTTACCGAGTGCCATTTGAAAATTCCGCTGCCAGGGGCTGATCACCTCATGATACGGCTCAGCCGCAGGTGCGAAATAATAGGGGCTGTTGACCGACTGCTCGTGATAATCCACATGCACCTGCGGTAACCACCGGTTGTACAATTGAAGACGCTGCTGCGACTCTACCTGTGTTTGCCAGGCCCAGTCTCGGTTGAGATCGAAATAGTAGTGATTCGCTCTACCACCGGGCCATGGTTCATAGTGCTCTCTGGCATGTGGAGAAGGATCGGCTTCACTGCCCAATACCGAAGTAAACCAGTTTACATAACGTTCCCTGCCATCGGGGTTCAAACAGGGGTCTATTACTACTACCGTATTTTTAAGCCAGCCGGCAACCCTGCTATCGGAAGGATTTGCCAGGGCATAAAGCGCTAAAAGAGCTGCTTCTGATGAAGAGGGCTCATTGCCATGCACATTGTAGCTTAACCATACTATGACAGGTGCGTTCAGATCTGCCGCTGCCTTGTCACGCGATTGCCCTGCCAGGCGCAGATTGTTTTTACGGATATTTTCAAGGTTGGCTATATTGCCGGAGGAACTTACAAAAGCAGCCATCAGTGGGCGGCCTTCATTGCTTACTCCGTATTCGATGAGTTTTACAGTAGAAGGGGCGTTTTCGGCAATGTGCTTCACATAGCTTACGATCTTCCAATGAGGAGTGTACCTGAAACCAGGCTGGTAGCCAAGAAACGACTCGGGAGACTGCAATTGAGCCGGTAGTTGCTGGTAAAAAAACAGAACCAGTAATGTGAAAAGGATCTTATTCATAAAGACGCTAAGTTATGGAACCTTCTTTCAAATATAACATGTTGCAAGGCATGTAACACCCGGAATAAGTGAACAAGCATCAGAATAAATAGTTAAAATTCCATATATCTTGAATTAACAATTAATCTTCCTCGTTTCATGGCAGTCTATTACCTATTTTTACAAATAATTTATTAACCTGAGAAGATTTCTTAAAATATCCGGTTACACCTTACTGTTCCTACTGGCACTTTCGGCGCTTTTATGGGGGCTTATACAAACAATCCCGGTTCAGAACTGGCTTGTAAGGCAGGTTACCGGCAGGCTTTCCAAAGATCTGAATACAAGGGTAAAGATCGATCGTGTAGCATTTTCTCTTTTCAACAAAATGGCGCTCGAAGGAACCCTAGTGGAAGATCACAATAAGGATACATTGCTCTATGCGGGAAAGGTGAACTTGCGCATTACCGACTGGTTTTTTCTTAAAGACAAAATAGAACTGGAATACATTGGTCTCGATGATGCATCTATTTATATGCATCGTGTTAATAAAGAATGGAATTACCAGTTCCTTATAGACTATTTCTCTTCTCCCTCCACGGGAGAAAAGAAGCAACGTATCGACCTTGATCTGAAACTGGTGCAATTCAACAATGTACATTTTCTGCGAAAGGATGAATGGCGGGGAGAAGATCTGATGTTTCATGTACGCAGCTTTGGCGTCGATGCACGCAATATAGACCTGGATAACAGGAATATTGAAATCAGGAGCATCCGTATCGAGGAGCCTCTTTTTTCCATCTATAATTACCCGGGTAACCGCCCCCCTCGTGCTAAAGTGTTGCCCGGAAAAGAGATCTCCGGCGATACTGCCATTACCTGGAACCCTGCAGGATGGTCGATGGTAGTGGATCAACTTGTGATCAGCGATGGCATTCTAAAAAGCGATAACAAACAAGAACGTCAGCCTCACTATTATTTCGATGGCAGTCATATTCTATTTGGCAAGATCAACAGCACTTTCAAAAACTTGAGACTTCGGGCAGATACCATTTCGGCAGACGCGCGGCTTGCCACAAGAGAGAGAAGTGGTTTTGAAGTGAAATCTCTGAACGCTCAGTTCAAATGGCACCCTAAGAGCATGAGTTTTGCTAACCTGGATATCATTACCAACAAAAGCCGCCTGAGAAACAGCTTTAAAATGAGCTATGATTCATTTTCCGATATGAGTGATTTTATCGAGAAAGTGCGCTTGGAGGGCAACTTTAAAGACAGCCATATAGAAAGTGACGACATTGCTTATTTTGCTCCGGAGCTTGAAAAGTGGAAGAAACGGGTCACCGTATCGGGGGTTGTTAAAGGTACTATCAGTAATTTATCAGCACGCGGGATGGTGATCAACGCAGGAAAGAATACGGTGCTGAACGGAGACATCAAACTAACAGGTCTTCCTGAGATCAACGAAACTTATATCGACTTTAAGACCAATGATTTCAGAACGAATTATACCGATGCCGTTGCTTTCATACCGGAGATCAGGAATCTTAAAACGCCGCGGCTCGATAGAATAACGTACCTGCGGTTCCGAGGCAATTTCACCGGGTTCATTAACGACTTCGTTACCTATGGAACGATCGAAACCAACCTGGGAAATATCAGAACGGATGTGAATATGA
>JACMJX010000254.1 GCA_014380425.1 Chitinophagaceae bacterium
ATAAAGCCGTCCGCTCTGTTTACATAAAGCTTTACATTAGCAATTGCAACATGCCGGGCCTGAATGGTGTCAAACAACTTTATCTCCGTCTTTCTTTCACGACCCTTGCCATACTTCTTCAGTAAACCCTCGTAATATGCAATGGCAAACTCCGTAAGATTTGCCAGGTCATTCTTTACCTGCTTGATCTCGGCTTCAAGATTCTTAATCTGCTGGTTCAGTTCATCGATATCAAGTCTGTAGATGCGGCGAACCGGTTTTTCCGTAAGCTTTATTATATCTTCACGAGTAATAGGCCTTTTTAGTTGCTTTTTAAAAGGATCAAATGCCTTATCGATCGATGCTAACACCTTATCCCAGGTGTCATGCTTTTTCTCCAGTTCCTTATAGATTTTTTCCTCGAAAAAGATCTTTTCCAGGGAAGTATAATGCCATTTTTCCTGAAGCTCTGACAGTTTAATTTCCAACTCCCTTTTCAAAAGCCCTCTGGTATGCTCCACGGAGTCGGCAAGCAGCTCCGCTACACCTAAAAACCTTGGCTTGTCTTCCGAAATCACGCAGGCATTAGGTGATATACTTACTTCACAATCGGTGAACGCATACAGTGCATCGATGGTAATATCAGGCGATATACCGGGCGCGAGATCTACCTGGATCTCAACCTGTGCTGCAGTATTGTCGGTTACCTTGCGGATCTTGATCTTCCCCTGTTCGTTAGCCTTCACGATCGACTCCATCAAAGTGGCAGTAGTAACGCCATAGGGCACGTCACGGATAACAAGCGTTTTTTTATCGATCTCCTCGATATGAACCCTCACTTTTATCTTTCCTCCTCTTTTTCCGTCATTATAATTGCTTACATCGATCATGCCTTCGGTAAGAAAGTCGGGATAAAGGTTAAACTTCTTGCCTTTGAGATGTTTGATAGCAGCTTCTATAAGTTCGCAGAAATTATGGGGAAGTATTTTGGTCGATAATCCTACCGCAATCCCTTCTGCACCATGAGCCAGCAAAAGAGGAAATTTCATGGGAAGGGTTACTGGTTCATTCTTGCGACCATCATAACTAAGCGACCACTCGGTTGTTTTGTTATTAAAAGCCACTTCTAATGCAAACTTAGACGGCCTCGCTTCAATGTACCTCGCGGCAGCCGCCTGATCGCCTGTTCTTATATCGCCCCAGTTACCCTGGGTATCTATTAACAGCTCTTTCTGCCCCATGTTAACGAGCGCGTCACCAATACTCGCATCTCCATGAGGATGATATTGCATGCTCTGTCCAATAATATTTGCCACCTTATTAAAACGGCCATCGTCCATTTC
Organism: Chitinophagaceae bacterium; assembly: GCA_014380425.1. Classification (GTDB taxonomy): domain Bacteria; phylum Bacteroidota; class Bacteroidia; order Chitinophagales; family Chitinophagaceae; genus JADCRZ01. Next base: position 1,323 of record JACMJX010000254.1, read on the forward strand.
CTTCATGGCATGCATAATCCTGCGTTGCACAGGCTTCAGCCCATCTTCTATAGCAGGAACGGCGCGTTCCAGAATTACATAGGAAGCATATTCGAGGAACCAGTTCTTGTACTGCCCCGTTAATCCAACTTCATTGTCTTGAAAACCCTCGTTCTTTACCGCGGAGCTCATATTGCTAGTTTAGCTGTTATTATATGTCCTGTTCTTGTACAGAATTGTGTATGGCCACCTTCCGTCTTATTTCGAAGTCTTTTGTATTTCGTAATTCAGATCGCATCTCTAGCATGTCTGCTTTAACCTGCTCTTTCAAACGCCATAACACATAAACATCTCCCGTAGTGTGCTTCGACTTGCTTAAAAACTGGTTGATAACCCGGGAGGCTTTTTGCCAATCATCTGTGATGAATTTAGATAGGTCTGCGTCGTAAAAATCGTAATCGGCAAGAGAAAGCTTCTTCCCTCCTTCAAGCACCCGAACCCCCTTGTTTTCATCGCATAACCTTTTCCATTCATCAGGATCTATCTCAAACTCGCTTGGTGTAATCAAGCGGGCGAGTTTTTTTGCTTTTAGAAATTCCCTGGGAGATATTTCACTGAGCCACTGGGGATAAAAAATAAGTCCTTTTTCATTGATAAAGGGAAGGTTGTTTAGATATAGGATATATACCCTTCCCTGAAACTCTTTTAAATAATGGAGTAACCAGTAGTAGCCACTCACATCGTGTTTGTTTTGTGCCGCCCAAACCCAAACCACATCCGACAGGTTCCGTCGCAACCTTCCGACTATTTCTGCTACCGTTTTATAATCATCGACAGCGCCGGAATCTATGCTCGTTGCAAGATCAGTACCTGCAAGTACTTCTTGCCACCAGGCTTTCCGCGCTTCAATTCCTTCCGCAATATAACAATTGCGAAGCGGCCCCACAGCATAGTCATCTTTGATTTGTATAATTTCACCCTCCAGGGATGTATCCAGTTCAATGGCTTTCTGTAATGGTTCTTTATCGGCAGAATTAAATACTATATGAATCATTACTTTAAGTAAGGTGTTATTAAATAATATGCGCAGGTGGTAAAATAATTTCTAAAATGAGGCAAGGCCTTGATAATGGTGGCCTGCTTCCTTACCTTCCATCCAAACTTATATTCGTAAATGGGATTAACAAGGTAGTGGGTTTTATTGGAAACCCTATACCCTGTCTGTTCCACGATCTTTTCAAATCGCTCTATGGAAATGCCCGTATCCCGTATCTCCATCAGGTCATCAACCGGCCCTTTAAATTGATGCAAGAGCCATTTATACACCGGCCTTGGCAGCAGATGATAGTAAGGAAGTTTACTCATCCATCTGTTGCTGTTCATCTGTTGATGACCTCCAAACGGCATCTGCCATGGCGGAAAACCAAAGAAAATACACCCACCTGGGTTTAGGAAGCGCTTCATCTCCGCTATCAGTCTGGGTTGATCATGAATATGTTCTATTACATCTTTTAAAATGATAAGGTCGAAACTACCTCCTAGCTCCTTTTCGGGATCTGTGTCATAAATATCCTTCGCTATAAAACGAACCTTGCCCCTGTCTACATAATCCTTCAGCATTTCATTAGCCATAATCAGCCTGGGAGCATCCAGTTCCACCCCTACTGCTACCGCCTGTCTCTCTAAAAAGGGTAGTAAAACGCCGGCTTCGCCACATCCAATTTCAAGTACGCGCATTCCAGGTGTTATGGCAAATGTTTCTTCTATAAAAGGAATCACATACTTTTCTGCATTCATCTTCTGAATGTCGAAATACCTTCTTTTATCAGCATGAAATTCAAACATTTATACTGCCTCCTCCTCTTTGATAATATCCAGTTCAACTTTGAGATTACTTATAATGAACTCCTGACGTTCCTGTGTGTTTTTACCCATAAAGTACTCCAGCAGCTGCTGAATATGTTCGCCTTGCTCGATAATCACAGGTTCTTTTTTCATTTCTGACCCAATAAAACGAGCAAATTCATCTGGTGAAATTTCACCGAGACCTTTAAAGCGGGTTATTTCAGGCTTATTGCCCAATTTTCTTACCGCTGCCTGTTTCTCCGCTTCATCAAAACAATAGATGGTCTCCTGCTTGTTACGCACCCTGAACAAAGGTGTCTCAAGGATAAACACATGGCCGTTCTTCACAAGGTCAGGGAAAAACTGGAGGAAAAAAGTCATTAAAAGCAATCGGATATGCATGCCATCCACATCGGCATCGGTAGCTATTACAATGTTATTGTAACGCAGCCCTTCATACCCTTCCTCGATGTTTAAAGCGTGCTGCAAAAGATTGAATTCCTCATTCTCATACACGATCTTCTTGGTAAGGCCAAAACAGTTAAGAGGTTTGCCTCTAAGACTAAAAACAGCCTGCGACTCCACACTTCTTGCTTTGGTAATCGACCCGCTTGCAGAGTCTCCCTCAGTAATGAAAATGGTGCTTTCTTTCTGCTTTTCGAGGAATAATGCTTTGTCTTTTCCGACAGGTTCGTCATTGTAATGATATCTGCAGTCGCGCAACTTTTTGTTGTGTAAATTGGCTTTTTTGGCTCTTTCATTGGCCAGTTTACGAATTCCGGATAACTCCTTCCTTTCGCGTTCACTCTGCTCTATCCGCTTTTTCATCATCTCTGCTACGGATGGATTGCGGTGCAGAAAGTTATTCAGCTCCTTCATTAAAAAATCGGCGATAAAGCTCTTCATGCTCGGTCCATTCTCAAATACCACCTGCGATCCTAGCTTCGTCTTGGTCTGGCTCTCAAACACCGGTTCCTGCACCCGCACTGAAATAGCGGCACAAATACTGGCGCGGATATCTGAAACATCATAGTCTTTTTTAAAAAAGTCGCGTACAGTCTTCACAAACCCGTCCCGGAAAGCAATAAGGTGTGTTCCTCCCTGAGTCGTGAATTGCCCGTTTACAAAGCTGTAGTATTCTTCGCCATACTGGTTCTCATGTGTTATCGCTACCTCTATATCTTCGCCTTTCAAATGGATAATTGGGTAGCGGATTTCATCCGCATTCGTTTTTCTTAACAGCAAGTCAAGTAGCCCGTTTTTGCTGATGTATTTCTTTCCGTTGAAATTGATAATCAACCCGGCATTCAGGTAACAATAGTTCCACAGCTGGCTGTCGATATACTCGTGTAGGTAATGATAATTCTTAAATACGGAGTCGTCAGGAGTAAAAACGACCAGTGTGCCATTCTCTTCGGTTGTCTTAATCTCTTTATGCTCGGTTACCAAATTCCCTTTCTGAAACTCTGCACTCTTCTGCTTTCCTTCCCGAAAAGCCGTTACCTTGAAATAACTGCTCAGCGCATTCACTGCCTTGGTACCCACTCCGTTCAAACCTACGCTCTTTTGAAAAGCCTTACTGTCATACTTTGCGCCTGTATTGATTTTACTTACAACATCTACCACCTTACCTAGAGGAATACCACGTCCGTAATCCCGAATCGTGACGATTTTACCCTCGATGGAAATGTCGATATGCTTGCCATAACCCATCGTATGCTCATCGATACAATTATCGATCACCTCTTTAATCAATACGTAAATTCCATCGTCAGCGCTCGTTCCATCGCCCAGTTTTCCAATATACATACCAGGCCTCAGCCGTATATGTTCTTTCCAGTCGAGACTTCTAATACTCTCTTCGGTATAGTCAAATAAATGCTTATTGTCTGCCATAGGTCGCTAAAACTTTTAGTAATCCGCGAGGCAAATATAGGAAAACAGGATTAAATATAAATTCCGCATTCTAGCCTTATTTTTGTCGGGAGCAAGTGAATATGGCAACTACAGACAATTACAGCAACACAAAAAATATCTTACTGGAAATAGCTGGTATTCTCACTTTCATCCCTCTCGCTCCCTTCATTAACCGCTTTATTCCTCCCGTTGTAATTGCTGATTTCAACATCGATTTGCTGGTTTCAATGCTTATCAGCTTCCTTATTATCCGGCTTATTCTTTGGCTCTTTAAACCACTAATAGTGCCGGCGCTAATTCTGATAGCGAGTCTGTTTTTATATAACATGTTTACGCATGGGTATAGTTTTGCAGACGTTTTGCAGGATTACAAAAGTGTAGTGAAAAACAACTGGGGCACAAAAGATTCCAAGCAGATAGACGCACTTACCGTCAATCCGGCCGTTTTTCAGAATTACGGCAATAAAACTGCCCGTGGCATTCTTGGAAAAATAAATCCGACAGATTCAGTAGTTCGCAACTTCTCGGTACAGCGCTCCCTGGACCATTTTGACGAATATTTCCATAAATACGGCAGCAGCGCCCGGTATCTTTCGCTGTTTAAATATATAAACAACAATTTTAAATACGTATCGGATGCTAAGCGGGATGAATACTTTGCCTCACCCCGGGAAACAATTTTTAATGGTTTGGGAGGGGACTGTGACGATCACAGTATTCTAATGATGTCTTGCCTGGAATCGATAGGAGCCCGATGCCGGATTGTTCTGGTAGCCGGCCATGCCTACCCTGAATTATACTGCGGCAGCCGTAAAGATTTCGAAAGCATGCAATCTGCCATTATTCAATGCTTTAAAGATCTCAAGATCAGGGAATTTCATTATCATGAAAATGAAGGTGAATATTGGATCAATCTTGACTATACAGCTCAACGACCTGGCGGACCCTATATGAATGATAATGTGTACGCATTTATAGAAGATTAAAAAAGCCCAGAGGAGGAAACACCAAACGTGTACCTCCGCTGAGCTCTTACTAAAAAAACAGTATTATTGCTTTAAAATCTTAAGTGTCTTCGAAAAATTACCGATCGTAGTATTAACGAAATAGAGGCCTTGTTTCCAGCCGTCTACCGCAATATTTACCCGGAAAGATCCCGCTGCGTTCTTAACAACCCTCAGTTCTTTTACAACTTTGCCGCTGATATCACTAATCCGAACATTCAGCATGCCTTTTTCTATGGAATTCACCTCAAGCATCACATTGTTTACCGCTGGGTTAGGATAGGCTTTAGCACTAAAAAGCACTTCTGTGGCTTTCTCATTATCAGATTCTCCGATCATTTCAGCATTCATAGCCATCATTCTTACTGTTGCTGATTCCGGAGACGCTTCTGCCGGAGGTACTATCTCCAGCCAGTTGAAGTTCCAATTTATATTGCTGGAAGAGTACACCTTTATAACTTGCTGACCTGCCTCAAGAGGAACTGTCACCGAAGCGGTCTGCCATAGCTGGTAACCTCCGGTTTGTGGTAGAGTTAGCGTCGAAAGAATCGACCCATCACCTTTTTTTAGCTGCAATTGTGCTCCCGCAAGAGGTGCCGCCACGCGGAAATTGATAGTATAAACCCCTGTAACTGGCGCGTTATAGGGATATTCCATCCAATCATATAAGTCAATATAACCTAAATTGATGCCGCCATTAACATCGTTGGTGAACTCTTTCTGCACTCCGTTCATAGTGCTATAGCTTTCCGCTTCTATTCTTGTAGAAATGGCTGTAACAGGCATGTTTACATTTTGCGCAGGAGCTAAAGGAGCTACAGGAGCGGCTGAAAAATTCATCCAGTTAATATTCCAGTTGACTGAAGTCAGTGAAAACAGTCGGATAGTTTGACTGCCGGCAGTTAATGAAACTTGCGTTGTTACGTTAATCCAGGATTGATAACCTCCTGTAACAGGAACGTCAACGGTGCCCAATACAGTGCCGTCGCCTTTCCTTAATTGTATCTTTGCGCCAGACGCTATAGCTGCGAGCCTCAATCGGATGGAATAGCTTCCCGTAGTCGCAACATTTACATAGTAGTCCATCCAGTCATTCATATTGATATAGCCTACATTTTGTCCCCTTCCACTATCAGTAGTATTTTCCGCCTGCACACCGTAAAAAGCATCATATTGTTCGGCTTCTATTTTCCCTGGAATTTGCTTTGCATTCGTCCCAATTGCAGGATTTACAAAAATAGTTACATCAGAAGCAGACTCGCCACCTCTGTTATCTGTAACAGAAAGGCTAAAAACATAAGTGCCAGCCTCCAAACCTGTAATTGTTGTTGAAGCAGATGTAGGAGAAGTAATACTAAAACTACCTCCGCTTTTTTTGCTCCAATTATAAGCAGTAATCGATCCATCAGCATCACTTCCACTTCCTGAAAGGCTCACCGTATTTACAGGCAGTGTAATAGTTTTCGTACCGCCCGCATTAGAGACAGGAAGTACATTTTGCGCCCCAGCGACTGTAACCTGCACATCATCACTTTTGATACTTCCGCCGTCGCTGGTTGTCAGGCGAAAAACATAAACACCCTGGCTTAGGCCGGTAACAGTGGTGCTTGCCAAAGAAGGGTTCGTAATAGTTGCCGCCCCTCCACTTACTTTCGTCCATAAATACGCTAACGGACTTCCGTTGGTGATCGCGCCGCTGCCAGTAAGGCTGGCGGAGTTAACAGGAAGGGTCAATGATTGATCGGAACCTGCACTTACGGTTAGTACTACCGGTGGTGCTACTGGTGGGGTTGTTCCGCTTCCAACAAGGGAAGTGTCGCCCTGTTTTAGCATCCATTTAAAAATATGATCGCCTGCTTGGTAACTTCCCATAGAATTAGGATGAAAAAGGTTGTTTACTATATTAAGTGCCAATGTACCCACACTACTAAAATTAGTCCTGTTAGGGTCATACATGCTGTTCCAGCAGCAATGTCCGCCCCCACCTATATTTTCAAAAGCAAAGTAAGCCGATCCGGGTACATTGTTATTCATGGGAACCTGTGCCCTCCACACATCCCTTCCATCGAAATTACCTTCCAGCCCAAATAATTTCCCATTGTATTTCCTCGCCCATACCCCAAATGCATTGAATCCTCTCGACCAGGAAGCATAAGGATTGGGTAACTCGCTGGCAGTTCCCTGAAGAAGCGTCAGGCTTGTTACTATTTTCATACCGGTTTCAGCACCGGCCGTCTCTTCGTACGCAATCATCGATGACCAGGTAAAAGCGCCCTGACTCAATCCACCCAGGTGAACGGCGTTCTTTTTAATATGATACCGATCAATCAGATATTTTAGTACAAGGTAATTTTCGCGGGCTCCCGGCCATGTACTACTGCTGATCATAGTTATTAGGATAGGATAATGCTTACCATTACCGAGACTAACCCCGCCGTCCCAACCTCTGGCAGAATCGATAACGTGATTCTGGTTGCGGTAAAGCCAGTAGTGAGGGCCATGAGTGCGGAGTTTTGCATAGTCGGTACCCATCTCTCCCTGGCCTGGCATAGTAATAATAGCAGGCCTGGAAGCGGTGTCCGGATGATTTGAAGTAAACAAATTACGAGGTCTCGTTATTCGTAACCTGTAAGTAAGGTTTGCATAGCCCAAATTTATGAGCGTATCATAAGTAATGAAATCATGGGTTTCAGTTTGAGCATTGGAAAATTGCAATTCAAGAATACAGAGTACAGCTATTAGAAGTTTTCTCATGGTATATTTTAAGTTTTTGATCGGATTAAGCAAGGAAGTTCCATCTGGCAACACTTTCAAGCATGGTAAAGTGATGCCCGGTGGCAGTTTATTAGTTAAAGGCTCAATGAAATGCATAGATGGCCAGCACAGCTGGACAGTGGGATGATATCATGACATTCATCGGCCTGAAGCAAATGGCAAAACAACAAAAATGAGAACGGTAATAAGGAATAATTACCCGATAATACGTATCAGATAATCTAGAAAAGATTACTGATAACTCGATGAGTTGGTAAGAGTGGATTTCCCAACTTCAGAGGAATTAAACGATAATAAAACGAAGGATACAAACATCGCATCAAGAATGATGCAATACCGCGAATTGATTGATAAAATAATTGGAGTTCCATAGAGTCGAATTTTAGAAATTTGAGTTTCAATTTTATAAATAGGGTAACCAGATATAGCCAGAACCATGCCAACGAATATACATTTTTTAAAGCCTAAATAGTCTGCTATTTTTATTTTTACCTGATAAATTTTCTTTCTTTGATCAATTGCTGTCGATAATTGGCTTGAAATATACTCATCTGTATATATCAGCAATTTTTATATATTATTTTCTATTCGAAGATAAATCGCAACGAAAGCATAATAAGTGATCTTGGTCATTATAGAGCATGATTTTAGTGGCTGAACAGCAATATCTTTTTATCATATAATTTATTTAATCGCGAAAACTTATTGGAGAGGCCACATTATAAGTAAAAAACTTATACATTTGCGGCTTGAAAGGACTCTGTAGCTCAGCTGGTAGAGCAAATGACTCTTAATCATTGGGTCGTGGGTTCGATCCCCACCGGGGTCACTAAAAGAGGATGTATCATAGGCTGATGCATCCTCTTTCTCGTTCTTCAATAACGCAAACCAGACAGAATGCCAAAAAAAATTCTTAGTCCACGTTAAGTCCGCCTAAAGTCCACCTCAAGTCCGCGTTTATTACGCATCTAAAAGTAATCTCCCGTGCTCCTCCTTGTACTCTTAAATACTGGGCGGTAGCAGGAAATGGGGACGATTCCGGCCTGCGGCGCTACTCCGCGCTAAGTCCGCGTAAAGTCCGCCTTTAGTCCACGTTTACTACGCATAATTAGGCGCCTCCCTGGCTTTCTCTCGGCTTTCTCCTGTAGAGTAGTCCAGAAGCCCAGGCGAGAAAAATGTCTTCTCTTCCGCCCTTGTTATGGCATATGAGTAAGGTACAAGCATAGGAGCTATACTTTTACCAGAAAAACTGGGCCTGAATTCAAGCTTTGCGGCCTCTACCTGGAAGCGAAAGATCATCACTATCGGGCTATATAGTATAGGAGGAATGATATCAGGTATTGTTACCAGAGCATTGGGAAATAGAGTGTGAAAGGCAAACATATGCAGATCACCTCCTTCCCTACTGGTTCTTCCCGTTCAGTTGCTTAATAAGATCAACCTCGTCCTGCCGGTAGGGCGTGCCATCTTTTTTAAACACATCATGAAACCATTCTATCGGTTGAGCGCCAGTAGGTACAGGTGTATCCCAGGCATATATGGTATTGCTTTTTCCTGCAACCAGTCCCCAACTTAGGGCTCCTATATTCTCTTTCTTAAGCATCGGCAAAATATTGGAGAACCTGCTATTGCGTGTACGTGCCATATATTCTGTACAAATAAGTGGTCGACCATAGGCCTTCAATAATTGTAGTACTCTCAGGTGCCACGCGGGTTCTTCATAGTCATGATAAGTGATGATATCTGAATTCATGATTTGAAAGGCGTTCAGCTTCTCATAATCCCAGGCCCATATTCCAGCGCTAATTGGTTGATCCGGGTTTACTGCTCTTGCCCAGGTGAATACATTTCTCAATAAGGGAAGGGATGTTTCCAATTTTGTCGAGTTACCCGGCTCATTATAGAGATCCCATAGCAATACACGCTTGTCACGTGCAAACTGTGTCATCACATCCGTAACATACTTTTGCAATTCAGGAAACAACGTAGAGTCTTTAGAATAAGGGTCTCCCGGATCCTGCACCCATCCGGAATTATGAGTACCTGCTAGGGGTTCGGGTTGTTTACCGGCTACTGGTACTTTATTCCAGCAATCATCGAAGAAAACGAATATTGTCTTGATACCGCGCTTCTCAGCAATGGAAAGATAGCGATCCATCCGCTGTTTAAATCCTTGTACGTCCTGTTTCCAGGCTACACTGTGTAGGTAAACCCGCATCGTATTGAAACCAATATTCTGTGCCCACCCCAATTCCCGGTCAATCGTCTCCGGATCGAAAGTGGTAGCCTGCCACATCTCCAGTTGATTAATAGCGGTACTCGGAAGGAAATCCGCACCGTTAATCCATTGGTGACTGCTATACCACGCATTGGCCTTTTCAACTGACCATACCTGGCCGGGCGCAGCAGCGGGAGCAACCGTCTTTTTGTTGCGTTGTGCCTCCGTATTTAAAGTAATGAGTACGGTTAGTAGTAACAGGAATTGATTCTTGATTTTCATATATGTGCTTCTGTTTATTCCCCTTTGGGTTTTTTAATCTTCATATTTATCGGTACCGGAAGGCCGAAATTAGGGGTTCCATCAGTATTCCAGGTAAATGACTGAATGCGCGGACTACGTACATTGCCACAGCCTTGTCCTGCAGATGTATTTGCATGATAAATGATCCAATCTTCAGTTCCGTCAGGAGACTTGAAAAAGCCGTTATGCCCCGGACCATAAGCACTGCCTGTAGTGCTTTTTGTGAAAATAGGAGTAGCTGTCTTTTGCCAATCAGACGCTTTCATGGGATCTCCCCCGTCTATAAGTGTCAGCAGTCCAAGGGCGTAATCGTCCGTCCAGCATCCACTCGCGGAAAACGTAATAAAAGCCTTTCCTGTAGGCCCCTTGATAAATTCTGGCCCTTCGTTAACTGCAGGCGGAGCCCCGTTTTTTTCCCAGCCATAGGTTGGAGCCGAAATTAAAACGCGTTCACTGCTGATCGTTACTGGATCACTCATTTTTGCGATATAAATATTCTGACTCACGTCTGTATCCCCTTCCCATCCCGACCATATAAAATAAAGCTGGTTATTGAGTTGAAAAACAGAGCCGTCTATCGCCCATTTGTCTGAAGCATCTGTTATCTTACCTTTAAACGTCCAGGTGCCGGCTAAAGGATCTGGAGATGTATTTTCAAGTACGAACATCCGGTGATTCCTGTTATCACCATCGTCTGCTGCAAAGTACATGTACCAATTGCCATTAACACGATGCAGTTCCGGAGCCCATATGTTTTTAGAATAGGTGTTGGTGCTGCCCGATGAGGGCCAGATGGTAACGGGTGTCGCTTTTCTCAACTCGGAAATGCTGCGGGTTTTGTAAATAGCCAGCCGGTCGCCAAAAGTATGGGTATAATAGTAGTTACCTCCATCGTAAACTACCCAGGGGTCAGGACCGCTGGGTAAAAGCGGATTGGTAAATACGGTTGAATCCGTAACGGGTGGAATAGAAACGGACGCACCTCCCGAACTCTTACTACAGTTGCTCACCAACATAAAGCAAGAGATCAACAGAGCATTTGAAAAACGTACTATTGATCTCTTGTAACTAATTTGTGATAACGTCATCTTATGTTTTTGAGTTCTTTTTATCTGTACCCGGCATTTTGATCAAGATTGGGATTGAGGTCAATATCCCGCTGCGGAATAGGATAATACTCATGCCTTCCCATAATGAAATTACTAAACTCGGGGTCCCTTGCAGAAAGGGCAGGGCTAAGATCGCCCCAGCGCAAAAGATCTGCCCATCGCCAACCCTCCCCGGTAAGTTCAAGTACCCGCTCATGCTTTAGCTGGTTCAGAAACTCAGCCTGACCCATTCCCGGTCTTGCTATAGATAAAGGACGCATATTAACGCTAGTTCGTTGCCTGACACGATCTACATATTGGTACGCTTCTGCGGTTCTTCCCAAGCCATTAAGGCACTCCGCGTACATAAGTAACACATCCGCATACCTGATCAGGCGGTAATTATTGGGAGAACTGAACCCTTCGAAATTCTTCCAGTGGTCGTTAAGTAATTTCCGGAACCACACGCCTTGTGGCGGAAGATTTCTGCTGGCGTAAGATTGTCCATACACCTGCGTGAAATCGGGGCCGCGTTCATCAGCGAAATCAAAAATTAAAGATACTGGTAGCCGAGTATCGCGCTCGCCAACTGCATTACTTTCCGCACTGAAAGTATCGATCAACCACCTCCGCGCACCGCCATCGGAAAAGCCAATACCGTTTCCCCCCCCGGGACCTGGTGACGGGGCCAGGAATTGGGCAATTGAAGTGCCGGGGTTAGGATTTCTTGTTTCATCAAGATCATCGTCCGTGTTTTCATTTGACTTGAAAGCAAATTGGATTTCAAAGACTGATTCCCTATTATTTTCAGTATTAATTCTGAAATTATCAGCGTAATTGGAAACAAGATCATAATTCGCTGTACCTGCGCCTTCTACCAACCAATTGAGCGCATCGAGGGCCTGCTGGTATTTTCTCTGTTGCAAGTAAGCCTTTCCAAGAAGTGCATAAGCTGCTCCTTTTGTAGCTCTGCCAATATCGTCGACTGTGTATGCTGCTGGCAGGCTATCTGCTGCTTCCGAAAGATCCTTAACTACCTGGGCCCATGCCTGTTCGTTAGTAGAACTAGGTGGAGCATCCGTGGTTATCGAAGGATTCAGTACTAAAGGTGGTGTAGCATAGTATAGGGTGAGATTGAAGTAAAACAGGCCCCTTAAGAATTTAGCTTCGGCTATAAGTCTGGTTTTAAGCGCCGCGTCCATCGGGATCGCCGGAACCCTCGCCAGCACCTGATTAGCCCTGAACACTCCTACATAAAGATTATTCCAGGTGTCGGCAGTGAGATTCTGGTTATAATCCGTCTGAACAAAACTCACGAGATTATTGAGACCAATATCGCCTCCGGAACCGTATCCTTCATCGGATTTCAAAATTCCATGGTAAAACAACCACCTGGAATACAAGGCAGCAGACCGGTGAAAAGTACTATAAATCGCATTTACTCCGCTTATGGCCTCTGATTCCGTTCTCCAATAAACTGAAGTTGCCGGAGCGTTTGGATTGGGTTGATCAAAATCCCTTTTACAGGAATACAAAGTTAAAATAGCAGCTATAACAAATATATGTTGTTTCATATTTAATGTTTATTCTTAGAAATTCGGTAAATCAAAGCCCGAAATTGATGCCGAGAGTAATGATCCTGGAGGATGGATAATTCCCATTATCTACACCGGGCTCGAGATTAACATTCGCCCCTACCACATCAGGATCAAGACCTGAATATTTAGTAAACGTGACCAGGTTCTGCCCACTTACAAACAGCCTGGCATCAGTCAAATGAATTCTGTTGATGAAAGACTCCGGAAGCATAAAGCCAATTTCCAGATTTCTAACTCTTAAGAACGAACCGTCCTCTACCCATCTGTCCGTATTGGCACGTACATTAGAAACTATACCTTGATCCACGTTAGGGTCAGTTGAACCTTCAAGGCGATACGAAACTCCTGCCCTCGGAAAACTAGTATTTGTGTTTTGAGGCGTCCATGGACTAATATCCCTTCTGTAATTGGAATAAGCCTGGGCGTCCAGGTCTCTTCTTACATCATTGTAAAGTTTCTGTCCAAATGCGCCGTAAAGTTGTAAACTCAGCGTTAATCTTTTATACGAAGAATTGAATTGAAGACCAGTAGTCAATTTTGGCCATGGCGATCCTGCAAACTGCCTGTCAAGATCATTTATGTCGTCATCAGTGCCACTATTCACCACATTCAAATAACGAATATCGCCTGGCTTTGCAAACCTTCGTTGAACCGCGTGATCCTCTATTTCTTTGGTATTCTGAAAAATACCATCCGTGCGAAGCACGAAGTATTCTCCAATGGCTCTACCCACCTGGGAACGCGTATTTCCTGACTGAAGATAATTTTTGGGCTGCCCTGTTGCATCATCTACTCCTAAATTACCCAATGCAAGCACCTTATTTCTGATTATTGCGAAATTAGCCGAAACGTCCCAAAGGAAATTACCGCCTTTTCTTGATCTGTATGTCAGTTCTACTTCTATTCCTTTGTTCTCTATTTCACCTATGTTAACAAGAGGGTCCCCTTGTAGATTACCTAAATAACCGGCAAGTGGAAGAGGAACAAGTACATCTTCAGACTTCGATCTAAAAACTTCTAAAGCTACAAGAAGACGATTGTCTAACAATGCCGCATCAACCCCGATATTAGCAGTAGATTTTTTTTCCCAGCGAAGTTCCACATAAGCCAATCTTCCCTGTGTAGCTCCTCGGAATTCTTCCTGATCAGGTCCAAATACTGCTCTAGGTGCCTGATTGATATAGCCGGTGTACTGATAAGGTTCTAAGTTCGCATTTCCCAATACTCCATAAGAACCTCTTATCTTAAGATCCGAAACCCACGGAATATTGAAGAAATTTTCTTTACTTATTCTCCATGCAAGCGCTCCAGAAGGGAAAAAGCCTGTCCGGTATTCCGGTGAAAAACGGGAATCCTTATCCGACCGGAAAGTAAATGTAGCCAGATAGCGGTCATCCAGATTATAGTTCAATCTTCCAAGTACAGATTGAATAAGGTATTGAGAATTCCTTCCAGTGCCAGAGGCCACACCTTGAGCGGAAACAATAGTGGTGTATACAGTCCCTCCAAACTGACTCAGATCTGTTCTTCTTGCTTCAACAATATCTCTTCTGATAGTTTGATCGGTATAACCTACAACACCATTGAAGGAGTGTCTGCCGAAAGATTTGTTGAAGTTGAGGGTATGCTCAAATAGATAAGTCAGGAATTGCGACCTGTTCTCCCCTACCTCGCTGGGTTTGGGTGACTGGTTCCAATACCAAACTGCATTGCTTTCCCTTCTAAAATATTTAGCTCTGTCGAAGCTTGTCTCTAAACCAGCATTAAATCTGTAACTAAGCCAGTTAGCAACTTTCAAGTCCACAAAGGCATTTCCTAATACCTTGAAGAAATTTGTATTGTTGGAAGTTATGTTAGCAATTGCCACCGGGTTCCTGGAGAAGGTCCGCGCATTTGCAGACCCAATACCCCATCCTCCGGGATTATTGGAAGAAACCAAAGTAGGATCTTGAACGGGTATAATTGGTAGATTGTTCCAGATGTCGTACCATGGGTTACCTACTTCAAAATTATCTGTAAAAGGACTGCTTTGTTCGTACGGAGCACGCTTCAAAGAATTAGAGATCATAAG
>JACMJX010000255.1 GCA_014380425.1 Chitinophagaceae bacterium
GATGGGCGCGGTGTTGGCAGGTGCTTATGCTGCTAAATATCCGCAAAGGATCAGGCAGTTGATATTGTTAGCTCCTGCACGACTGAAATACCCGGTTCCGGAAGAGGAAAATTATTTATTGCAACAGGGATGGAAAGCAAGTGAAGAGTTCACCGGTCGATCAGAAGTAACGCAAGAGTTTGAGAAATATAATCTGAACCGAAAAAGTCCCGCGTTGTCGTCCCGGGAAGAAACCGCCCGGTATCGCATAAACATGGCTAAACTAATGTTGTATGATATCAGCAAATGGACATTACTAAATGATGGTAAAGCTATATTCAAGGCTCATTTATTCCCCCTGGTAGAGTCCACCTACCCTGCTTCTGGTTGGAATTTTTTAAGAGAATTTAATAAACAACAATACCCGGTAAGCATTATCATTGGGGATCATGATTTCCTGGATTTTAAGAACCCCTTGATAAAAAAATGGGCAAGTGAAGTGCCACGGATTAAATTAAGCGTAATCGAAAGAGCAGGACACGTAATATGGTTAGATCAACCGATAGAATTTGAAAAGCAATTGCTGTTGCACTTGAACAATGATCAGGATTAGAAGAGAAAAGTCTTGAAATGATGATAAGATTGATGCTATCGAAAGAAATCATTCACTGAAGCCCTATAGGAGAAATTACGGTTTATCGAATCAATAAAACAGTTCCTTTTTCAGTAACTGTCTTTTCACCTTCGAATTGATACGTACATACCCAGGCAAAGCCTCCATTGAGTTGAATGGAACCTCCGATCATGCCATTCCAGCCTTTCGAATAATCACTGCTTCTGAAAACCATCTGGCCCCAGCGATTAAATATGGTAAACTCGTATTTAACAAGAGTTCCAAAAATCAGGGGGCGGAAAAGGTCATTCTTTCCATCGCTATTCGGCGTAAATGCAGTAGGTATATAAAATCCTTTCAAACAATCTTTCAATGCAATCAATATACTATCGCGACCCTTGCATCGGTACTCATCCTCCACTTCCAGCCAGTACAGACCTGCTTTCGATATGGTGATGGAAGCATTATTATCATTCGTATTCCATCGGTAGGCAGAATAGATATCGTTTGAAGAAAGAATAAGTTTACCATACGAACAAATTGAAGTATCGGGCGCTAAGAACCCTGCGGGAGGTATAATCTTTGTATTTATGGCTATTGTATCGGCTCCTTTACAATTATTATTATCTGATACTATAACTGAATAAATCCCGGTTTGACTGATAGGCATGGTGCGGTTTACACTTCCTGTGTTCCAGGAATAACTTTGAAAGTTTCCGGCATCCAGTGTTCGTATTGTGCCATCACACACTACCGAATCGATTCCCAGGTTCACTACCGGGTTGGCAAATACGCTATGAATACGAAGACTGTCTGCCGAACGACAACCCTGCGCCGTTATACCAGTTATAGTATAGAGGCCGCTCCTGTATGCGACTAAGCGTTGTTGGGAGGAACCGTTGTTCCAGCTATATTGTGAAAAGCCTGGTCCTGCATCTAATACAGCACTGTCTCCGGTACAGAAACTTCTATCGGCACCAAGATTAATAGCAGGTGCGCGATTCACGAATACCTTTATTGAATCATACACGAAACAACCCGCCGTTTTCTCCGCAGCTACATAATACAAAGTATCTTGTCGCGGGGATACCCGAACGCTTTGGGAGGAGATGGAATTGATATTGTAATCCGGCAGCCAACGATAATTGAAAAAGGCCGGCGGCGCAGTAATTGTTGCAGTATCACGTTCGCAAATGCGGATATCTGCTCCCAAATCAAAAGGAATTGGTGGGTGAGGTGCAACTTCCAGTGTATCCCTAAACAGGTTACCACAGGAATCGGTTGCTTCTACATTATATATGCCAGGCTGGCTTGCGATAAATATGGAATCAGTTGAACCATCCTGCCATCGGTAACCTGCATAACCCGGTTTAGCGGCGATCCGAATGGTATTACCCGGACAAATAACCGTATCCGCTCCCAGGCCAATCATACCAGGCGATCGCAGCACGGTAATAGAAAGTGAATCGGTCAGCAGTTTACAACCAAGAATACTACCGGATAATTTTGTTGTGCCGATGCTTTTGAATTTGATCTCAAACGCAGAGTCGTTCAGCGGTCTATAGGATTTTACAAAATTTGTATCGAAGTTTAAAAACAGTCCTGACCCGCAAGCTTTGTTCTTCCGAAATACGAGCGTGAACGGAATATTCTCACAAAGGGTATCAGCAGATGGTACAAGACTTAGCGTATCGCAATAAGAAATATTACGGCAGGCAGGAATTTTAGTAAGATCCAAAGGGAACTTGCTTATCGTTTTATTAATGCTCAACCGAAGGTCATTTGTTTCCACTGACCGCAGATTGGAAGAAAAGGATTGAAAACGATAAGGCTTGGCGAAATTATTAACCACGTCTCTCCCAAGACAATAGGATGAAGTATCAGCGAGATGGAGGTTGAGAAATTCAACCTTGTGCCGGAACGTAATATTATCGCCTATTGTTTTTATAAAAAGATCGCTGCCATCTCGGAGCCGAAGAGCTTCATTCTCCAGGGGAAGGCCCTCGTTGCGGTATTCACGAATGCGCTGACGCAAAATCTGCCCATTCCGGAACTGTATATAGTAAACATCTGCGCTGTCGCCCCATCCCGGAATCGGCTTTAGCATGCTGTATGCTCCGGAACCATCTGCAAATACCGATATTTTAGTATTATAACTATTGCTTACTACATTGTTGGTATAAGCTGTAGCCTGCACAAATTCCAGATTGCTATCGAACTCAGCCACGCCAACATGATGCAGTGGAGTAATGCTGTCGTTTAATGCATAATAATAACGATACAAACGCCCGAAAAGCGCATAATTTCCATTATCGAGTTTTGTAACGCCTTCGGGCGACAAAAAACCAAGGTTAAAAAAAGAGGGGTCGACGGTTCCGAAGAATTTTGTGGCGATGGTATCGCCCGTAGCTTTATTTATGCGGATAAAATTCAGGGCTCCTCCAGCGTACCGTGTAAAGGAAATCAGCTCATTCTCTTTTATATCCATTCCGAACGGACGATGAAAGTCGCCCCATACATTATAGACATTACTCCATATAATGCCGCCATCATCTACCCGCAGCCTGGTCACATTTTCACCGAGAGCCCAATGGGTTGCCGTTAGATACACATCAGTAGTAAATGGATCCTGTTTCAATTCCTGGATGTAAAAATAGTCGGCGCTTCCCCGACCGCGGGTCCAGAAACGTGAGTTATAGGTTTGACTCCAGATAATATTGCCGGCATTGTCAACCCGTGTGAGAATGATATCGTCGTTATCACTTACATCATTGGGGGTGATTCCAGCCATCAGAATAGAACCATCTTTCAATTCGGTAACTCTGTAATAGGCGATATAACTATAACCGATATGGTTGCTGCTGTCGTAATGCTGTATCCAGTCCACGGCCCCTGTATCATTGCATTTCATCAGGTAACCGCCAGTTAAGTTGTACGGTGGTTTATTGATTCGATATTCCCCGGATATCAATATTTTACCATCCGCGGCAAGGGTGGTTGCTTCCGACCAATACACCATGGAATCTTTGAGCAGGAAGAAGCGACCGGAAGTATCATAACAGTAGGCCGCAGTCGGCGCTGACCGTTGTACAGGCGTTGACGCTGATCCTTGTGAATTTTGAATTTTAGGTGAGCGTTGAGGAAATAACGACTTTGGAGTATGCAGCTGCTGCCTTTGCTTTAATTGCATCACTGACGCTGAATCGATTACCGACCGGGATCGCTGCGCCAGCAAAGAAAAAGTTGTCATCAATAGCGAGCTGGCAATTAGCAAGCATTTCCAATTAAAAAAAGACATTGTGTTCAGGGATAAAACAGGGTTATTCGGAGTTTAGGGTTTCAGGCGCAAAATAGGTTAAAGAGAAGAGATTTCAAATAGATGAAATTCTACAGATAAGCGCGATGTAATTACGTGGGCTGTATAAATATTCTTCCTATTCCTATCAATGCGGTAAGCAAAATTGACCGCTAGTTATTCATCGGCTACACCTGACATCCGCCAAACATTAATTCTTCTTTCGCGGCAACCATCATCCTGCAGCTTGCGTTTTATTTCAATATCCGCACCACTGCCTCATTCCTGATGGGATGTTTCATCACGAAACAACCTGCTATTAATCTAATTAACATTTAAAATTGTTGTTATGAAAA
>JACMJX010000256.1 GCA_014380425.1 Chitinophagaceae bacterium
TAGCTAGTTCCCTTGTTTGTCTGCCTGAATAAGAAAATAGAAGAACAGGATTTGCACCGGAAACAGCAATAACAAACGTTCCGCTTTCACCGGTGACAGTACCATTTGTTGTGCCTTTTTGAACGACCGATACTGAGGGCAGCGGAGCCCCGTTTTCATCGTTAACAGTACCGGTAATTTGCCGGGTTTGACTAAAGGCAAAAAACGGCGCAGAAAGTAGCAGAACGATCCATGCGAGAAGCAATGATTTTCTCATAATGCGAATATTTATTTTTAAAAAAGCTGGTTATGAAAGTGACAGTAGTTTTCGGCGGGAGGAGATTTTCTAAAGTAGTATTTCCGAATCAGGCTATAAATTACATAGAAAAGAGTTTAGACAGTTAGCCCACTAAAAATAGTAAGTTACATTGATAGAGAGAAAACAGGAATAGAGTGCTGCATGTGTTATGTACTTTAGAATAGAGAGCTATTTGTTTTACGATAAATTATAAGTAATCTGTAGCCGGATGTTATGCGGTAACAGTAAAAAATGATATGGAAGCAAAAGGATTGAAGTGGTTATGGAGAAAGGGAAGAAATCACATCGTGTAAAAAAATAAGAGCCGCTTTGTGAGCGGCTCTTATAAGTATAATTAAATAGAAACTGATTTACTTTGCCCACCACATCTTGCCATAATTATCATCCTTGCCGCCTAAATTGGCAACAGCCGCATTGTAGTTCGATCCATTTAAAGTAGACTCATTTGCAGGATAACCTAAACGTAAAGGAATACCTCGTGCATCAACAGCGTCTGCTGCTGGTGTAAGCACAGGGAAGCCCGTTCTTCTCCAATCGTTCCATGCTTCCCAGCTATGGTTTAAATAGCCATGTACCCATTTTTCGGTCATAATTTTTTTATATCCCTCCGCAGCATTATAAGCTATTGCTGGCAAGGCAATATATGTATCATAAGCAGCTTGTGCAAATACACCATATTGCATCCATGATTGTTTAATGGCCTCCTTATAATTCATTTCCGCTTCTGCATCGCCACCGGCAGTATAGCCAATTTTAGCAGCTTCAGCTTTCATAAATAATACTTGTGCATACGATAACAATACTAATGGAGAACCCTGGCTTCTGAAGTAACTTCCAATCCGGCTATAGGCTGCAGGAATGTTAACCGCTACGTTTCTGCCAGGAGCCAATCCTTTTACTACACCACCCGCCAACACTTCAGCATATACAGGCAAACGGGGGTCGTTTTTAGGGGCCATATAATCGGTCACAGTAGTGCTGATAGCATAGTCGTTCCTGAAACTAACTGAATAGTTGTTGTACCAGGGATTATAATTATTAGGATCGCCAGTTACAAACTTGTAAATAATATTTTGGGCGTTGGCGGTAATAACGCCGGCGGTCAAGGCAGCAGTATATTCTGCTTTACCTTTTGCCGCATCAACCTTTGAAAGACGCAAGCCCATAACCATACGCAATGTATTAGCAAAACGCTTCCAGGCGGCCATATCACCATTCAGCATTACATCCCCTACTACTTTTGAATCTGATTCATTTATCTGCGCAACAGCTTCTGTAAGTTCTTTAAACAAACCCGTATAAATGTCTTGCTGCTTATCATATACCGGGGAGAAAGCTTCATCTCCCTTTAGGGCTTGTGAGTAAGGAATATCTCCATATCTGTCAGTAAGATTCAAAAAATACCAGGCTTTTAAAATTCTTGCCACGGCTATTTGATTGTCTTTTGATCCGTTGCCAGTTGCAGATGCATTACCACTATTATTATAATTGATAATGGTTTGCAGATCGAATAATGGTCCTGTGTACCAAGTGCTAAAAGAA
>JACMJX010000257.1 GCA_014380425.1 Chitinophagaceae bacterium
AGATGCAGAAAAATTTCTGCAAAGTTGCAAAAGTGCCGCCTATACAGTCACTGATATAACGATTAAACCTGCAAAGCGAAGCCCTGCCGCGCCTTTTACCACTTCTACCTTACAGCAGGAAGCCAGTAGAAAGCTGGGGTATTCTGTTAGTAAGACCATGCTGTTGGCCCAGCGACTTTACGAAGGTGGTAACATCACTTATATGCGTACCGACAGCGTAAACCTGAGCGAAACGGCCATGGACAGCATTCGTAACGAGATTGGCAGTTCTTATGGTGACAAGTATTATCAGCCCCGTAAATACAAGAACAAAAATGAAAGCGCCCAGGAAGCCCATGAGGCCATTCGCCCTACTTATATGGATACCCGCAGCGTTGAAGATATGGAGCTCAAAAGACTTTATGAGCTGATATGGAAAAGAACGATAGCTTCACAAATGAGTGATGCCGAGTTTGAAAAAACAATTGCTAAAATAGACATCTCCACCAATAAGGAATTTCTTACTGCTACCGGTGAAGTAATGAAATTCGACGGCTTTCTAAAAGTTTATCTCGAGGGGAAAGACGAAGAAGATGATGATGAGGATACGGAAGGAATGCTGCCACCGCTACAGGTTAAGCAACAACTTGAGTTTCGGGAAATGATGGCCTTAGAAAGGTTTACAAGACCCAACCCTCGATATACGGAAGCTTCTCTAGTGAAGAAAATGGAGGAACTGGGGATTGGCCGCCCCAGCACTTATGCACCTACAATCTCTACGATACAGAAGAGAAATTATGTGGAGAGACGTGATAAGGAAGGAGTTGAACGGAAAACAGCTATCCTGAGTCTAAGTAAAAATAACGAAATAACACGGTCAGAAAAGACGGAGATCACAGGTGCCGAAAAGTCGAAGCTTTTTCCTACAGATCTTGGAATAGTGGTAACAGATTTTCTAAAACAGCACTTTAAAAGTGTTATGGATTATGGCTTTACAGCGGGCATTGAAGAAGAGTTCGATAAGATTGCCGAAGGCAAAATGAAATGGAATAAAATGTTGGATGGCTTTTATACGCCATTTCACCATACCATTGAACTTACTCTCGAAACTGCCGAAAGGGCTAAAGGTGAAAGAATGCTAGGGGTGGATGCGGAAAGCGGGAAACCAGTAATAGCACGCATGGGGAGATACGGGGCCATGGTGCAAATAGGTCATGCAGATGATGAAGAAAAACCGCGGTTCGCCAAACTGAAGCCAACACAAAGCATAGAAACCATCAGTTTCGATGATGCGATGGATCTTTTCAAACTGCCACGTACAATTGGAGAACATGACGGGATGGAAGTATCATTAAATATCGGTCGGTTTGGACCATATGTTAAGTTGGGTGAACAATTTATCTCGATACCTAAAGGTGAAGATCTTTACGAAATGGAACTTGATCGGGCTATTGAGCTAATCAATCAGAAACAACTGGCAGACGCTCCCGTAGCTCAATACGACAGCAAACCAGTAACGAAAGGAAAAGGAAGATTCGGGCCATTCATAAAATGGAATGATCTGTATATCAACGTGCCACGTGCTTACAATTTTGACAATCTTACCCAACAGGAAATCAAGGAACTCATAGAAAAAAAGATAGACAAAGAAAGTAACCGCTTCATACGGCAATGGCCGACTGAAAAAATATCGATTGAAAATGGTCGCTGGGGTCCGTTTATCCGCTTCAATAAAAAAATGCTGAAACTAGGTAAAAAAGCTGATGGAACAAAGTATGCCGCTGAAGATCTCGCGGATGTCGAACTTGAATATGTAAAGAAAATGATAGAAGTGCAAGTGCCTAACGCCTTTGCGAAAAAGACTAAGGTGGCCGCAAAAAAAGCTGCTTCCAAAACGGCAAAAACACCCAAGAAGAAAGTCTAGTAAGAACTTTTAATGGTGATCACAGTTTTATCTCCCGCACTAACGTAGTTGTTCTACCTGGCACAATCTTTCAATATGATCATTAGGGTTGTCAACCTTTGTGGATAACTAGGAGTTTCAGATCTCACCGGTTACCCCGATATTTAATTGAAAATAAACACAGTTCTATGGAGGAAACCAGGGAAATTAATGCACTGTTGCACCTAATAGATGATCCCGACAAGGAGGTTTTCACTACCGTAAGCGATAAAATAGTATCATTTGGAAAACCCATTATCGCCAATCTGGAGCACTTGTGGGAAACGACGCCAGACGAGGGCGTTCAGGAGCGTATTGAATTATTGATTCACCGGCTGCATTTTCGCGAGCTTAGTTCAGAATTTAAAGAGTGGAAAACGCAGGGCGAACAAGAACTTCTTAGCGGTTCCCTATTGGTGTCGAGGTTTCAATATCCCGATATAGCCATACCTCCAATTATTACAGAGGTAGAGAAAATGCGTAGAAATATCTGGTTGGAATTAAACAGCTATCTCACTTCTCTGGAAAAGACGAATGTGCTCACTACTATTTTATATAACTATTACCATGTAAAAGGAGTAGAAACCCTGTATAGCGAGCCTAATGATTTTCTAGTGCACAAAGTGTTGGAGAATAAAAGAGGTAACGCTATTGCGAATGGTATCCTATATCTTTCATTGTGTGAAATGCTCGGTATTTCTATAAAGGCAATCAATATTCCACGCCAGTTCATTCTTGCCTACTTCAATGATGAACCTGACGATACAACTGATGATAACCCGGCTCATTATATCCAGTTTTATATAGACCCTTTAAGTGGGCAGATATTTACTCATAAGGATGTTGAAGTCTATTTTAAGCGCATTTCTGTACCGCCTACAGCTTCGTATTTCAAACCATTAGATAACAAACGGATTATCCAATTTCTACTCGAAGAGTTCTCAAAATGTTTTGATGATGAGAAGAACAGATACAAAGTGAAGGAGCTGCCCAATCCGGGC
>JACMJX010000019.1 GCA_014380425.1 Chitinophagaceae bacterium
GATTCGTTCAGAACGGGCGAATTTACTGTACAGGCTTTCGTCCAGTGAGTACCACAATGCCAGTTTGGTTTTTAAACCGGAAGCATCCACCCTGTCGAAACTGTTTTTGCTCATGGTATCATCTTCCAATGCAATTTTATGCAGCAGGTCCACTTCCGGTCGGGAAAAGAAATTACGTACAACCACGTATCCGTCACGGTGATAAGTGTCGAGGTGTTCTGTTGTAAATGCCATTATAGTTAATTTAAATGTTTCAGTATAGGTGCTATCTGTTTTGCTGTTCCATTTGCTCTCTGTATTGCTTCCAAACCTTTATCGTATTATAAACAAGTTGGTATTTATCTCCCTTTATATCATAACACTGAACGCCTACGGGCACTTTCAGCTTAAGGTCGTTCAGGCAATATTTTAAAAGTCCATAGGTATCATAACTGCCCGTTCCCAGGGGTAAAATATAATCGTTCCACATATTAGCCTTAGTGGTTATCACATCATTTGCACCGCATATGGTAATCATTTTCAGATGGGGCTTCAGCACTTTAAGATGTGCTTTTAATCCATTCCTTTCGGAAGCTGTAGTAGTGGCCAGCCAGTGACATAAGTTAAATGTTAAACCGAGATTCTTTTTTCGGGCATCTGTTATCAGTTGCAGCGCGTGATCGGTGCGCTCCACATAAAAACCTGCATGAGGATAGATGGCCACCTGTAGTCCTGCCTCTTTTGCCCAGTCTGCCACCTGTCGCACCAACCGCACTACCAGCGTATCGGCAAGATGCGAACCCACCGGAAACCGGGCATTGCTTAGAACAAAGGGTGCTATAATTGTTTGGGTGCCCTTAAGCTGGTGAATGTATTCCTTTACCCGGGTATCCATGTAAGGTGCGTTCAACGTTAGTTTTACATAAAAATAGGAAGCCCGGAAGCGGTTCTTATCGAGTGCCGCTTTCATCCCTTCAAAACTCTCCACGTTATTGATTTCAATGGCATCATAACCGGCTTCTTTAATAAGAGCTACCTGTTTATAGAATGTGTTATACGTGGAGTCGCCCCGGATTATGTTGTGCAGGGGGAAAAAATCATTGGTTATCTTTTGGGAAAAAGAAGAAGCGGTATAAAAAACGATCAGCAATACAGTTAATAAGGTTTTCATTCTTTGAAAGATTATTTAGTTAAACGATCCATTCCTTGCGGACTACAGGAGCTGTTAATAGTGCATTAGCAGCATTATTGCCATTAAAGGATTCTTTTTCCGGGTCCCACTGCAGCTTACCGCCGGTAATGCAGGCAATAAGTCCTATCTGTGAAAGAGAAATAGTACGGTGCCCTACCTCGATGGGTTCCAGCGTAGGCCTGTTTTCTTTAATGGCTTGTATAAAGTCTTCTTTATCCCAAAGGGTACGGGATAGATCCAGTTCTCCCGTAGCAGCCCTGGCATCGGATATAAGCGAACTACTGGCCGCAATGATGCCTGGATAGCCGGTTACTGTTATCCATCCTTCCGAACCGATGTATTTAATAGACGGTTTACTGGCGGGCGACTGTTCGCAAACAATTTCCACTCCATTCGCATAGCGGAACGATACCTGGAAATTGATCATTGTATTCCAGAGACTTCGAGGAAACTCCCCCTTGCCAGACACTTCAACGGGACCGGCGTATTCCGAATTATTCGCCCATTGCGCCATATCGAAATAATGAGCTCCCCAGTTCGCGATCATGCCCTGTGCGTATTTGTCGACCCTCATCCAACCTGGTCTCTTCAGCACGTCAAAAGGTGTATGTACCCGCTGATCAGTGTATGGCGCATATTGCGCAGGACCCAGCCAGAGATCGTAGTTCAGCTCTTTGGGAACCGGCATATCGAGTTGGGGAGGCACTGGCAAAGGATCTGAAGGAAATACGATCTCTATCTTTTTCAATGCTCCGATCCGTCCGTTACGAACGCATTCCACCGCAAAATTCTGCGGCCTTATGGAGCGGA
Source organism: Chitinophagaceae bacterium (assembly GCA_014380425.1). GTDB lineage: Bacteria > Bacteroidota > Bacteroidia > Chitinophagales > Chitinophagaceae > JADCRZ01. The sequence continues at coordinate 1,982 of JACMJX010000019.1, forward strand.
ATTCGCTGTCGGTCCTGTTTATAACCCGGTATTTTTTTATGGCATCCACCAGGCTTCTGCCCTGCTGAACGCTCATGCTGAGCGGCTTTTCGCAACTGATATGTTTACCGGTCCTCGCTGCCATAATACCCATGGTAGTATGCCAGTAGTCGGGTGTAGAAATCATAACGGCGTCTATATCTTTCCGGTTAATGAGATCACGGAAATCAGTATACGTACTACATCCTTTATATTTTCCGCTGGAAGTGTTTTTACCATAGTGCGTTTCGATGGTTTCTTTTGCCTTGTTCATACGCCACCTATCCACGTCACATACAGCCAATATCCTCGCATCGGGTATGTCCAGCATACCGGGAATCCGGGTACCCAGGTTTTGTAAAGCAGCCCCCTGCAGATTCTGGCCATAGCCTTGCCTGCCCGTTCCAATAAGGCCGATGGTGATCCGGTTGCTGGGGGCATTTTTTCCAAATACCGAAGAAGGAACAATAGCGGGAATGCCCATAGATGCAGTAATGATGCCCGTATTTTTTAAAAATGTACGGCGGTTCATAATTCCTTTATTTTAATGTTTTTAAACGCAACGCTGTGCCCATGATCCTGTAACAATATATGTCCTTCCGTAATGGCAGCAAACCCCGGATAGTCACGGAATTTACTTTTTTCGACTGCTTTCCGGAACGCATCAGTGCCGCGATCTGCTTCCATTACTTTCTCGCCGTTCAGCCAATGTTGAATATTGTTTCCCTGTACTACGATGCGGGATCTATGCCACCTGTTTACTTCTGTATCGGGCTTCCGGGCGTCCACCATATCATAAAGAGAGCCTGTTTTAAGTGCCTTCTCCAGCTTTTTACCATTGTATATATAATTCGCATCATCTATCAATTGATATTCATAACCGGCCTGAGAACCCTGGGGTTTAGGCATTCGTTCTTCTATAAAATACTTTACACCCGAATTACCGCCGGAACCAATCTTCCATTCGAATACCAGGTCAAAATCTTTGTACTTGTTAAGGGTTACAATATCACCGGCATCGCCTGACTCCTTACCTTCCGATAGTTTCCCCATCAGCACACCCTTTTTAACTTCCCACCCGTGCTGCGGAAAAGTAGTGGCATAGGCTCCGCGCCATCCATCCGTGGAGTGACCATCGAAAAGCAGTTGCCACCCATCGGAGCGTTCGGCGGACGTTAATATATTCATACGCGCACATCCACTGAAAACAAACAGAAAAAAGCAGGCATACCAGGTTGATCGTTGCATGGCTAAGTAAACGTTTGATGCAATATTATGATGAACGAACCGTGCATAATTGGTATTTCCTTGCCAGTTTTTCAGATTTA
>JACMJX010000258.1 GCA_014380425.1 Chitinophagaceae bacterium
CCAGGAAAAATACGACCAGATAGCAGCAGCAATCCTGAAAACCGGAGGCACAGCAGTAAGTGCGGTAAAGGAGTTACTAGGCGAGCAATTTTCTTATGGTGAAATACGAGCTGCGATGAATCACCTGCAAAGGCAGAAAGAAGCAGTGTCTGTTGCAACAGAGCGTTCATTTAAACAATGAGACCTATGGCTTTGGAATGTACAACTGCTTCGGAGCTATGGGCAAAATAGCAGCAAGCCACACCCGATTGTTCTATTTCTTTTATTTTACTAGTGGCCGCTTCGCGGTTCTTTTTCTCAACCTGTCTTATATATACTGCAAAGATCTTATTCTTATAATGCGCTACAACAGATGCGTAAATAGTTGGGTCTTCCTGCGCATCATCCCCCAGGAGTATAAAGCGGTGACCAGGATATGCTTCCAGAACCCGGGCTATTCGCATGAACTTGGTAGCATGCTTGTTCTGGCCAGTTTTAAACACCTCCTTAAACTTCTTCATTTGACTTAATAGATAAACGCCATCAGGTAAGCCGTTTCTCGAAGAGAATGTTTGTATGTAATTATACAGGTTCCATTCACTGCTGGAAACGTAGAAGAAGGGGTTTGTTGTTTTATCAGGCGCGTGTGCGAGGGAGAGCAACTGGTAATGATTTACCACTCCGGCAAATGGTGTGCGGCTATGGGCATTTTTAGTGAGGAGGGCAAAAAGCCGCTTTCTAAGTTTTGACGAATGAGAGATCAGGAAGGTATCGTCGATATCCGAAATAAAAGCATATTGGTTTTTAAAAGGAACAAATATGTTGCCATTTCCAAAAGCCATAATATTTCCACTTCGGGGATCTGTTAATTCGACTTTAACAGAATGCCAGCCGGGTAAAAGCGGTTTTAAAGAAGTCCACTCGAATCTGAAGAATCCATCGATCTCTGTTTTCGCAGTATGCGTGGTACCGTCCCATTCCAACTTCACCTGCGCTCCTGCCAGTGGCTTTACCATAAACAGTCGCAGCATGGAAATAGCGTTAATAAAAATGTTTTGGCGGTACTTTTTGCGAGGCAAGGGGCTTAGTGATAACGCATGACCGAAAAGAAAACAATTGCCTGCAGTTCCGTAACCGCTGTAAACTCTTACGGCTGGCCGGTTCGAAAGTTTAAGAAGTTCCAGTAACTTGCTTTTAAGTTTAACAGAAAATGAGGCGTTGTTCTCGACTGTCATAATATGATGGCATATCTTTCGTAATGTAATATACAAGAATGTCTGACCAGAAATCTTTAAAAATACTATTTGTAATCAATCCCGGCGCAGGGGCAAAAGCCAAAACCAGCTGGGAGGATGCTATACGGGACTACTTCGACGGACAAACCCATTCAGTAGAATACTTTATTATCGGTGCGCAAGATGATAAGCCGTCGTTAGAAGAGGTAATAGAAAAAATAAGGCCACAAAGGGTGGTAGCGGTTGGCGGGGACGGAACAGTCTCGCTTGTTGCGAAACACCTGGTAGGGTCTGAAATGGCTCTTGGTATTTTGCCTGCTGGGTCTGCTAATGGTATGGCCAAAGAATTGAATATCCCGGCAAGCCCTAAAGAAGCGCTTGATATCATCTTGAATGGAAAAATAGGAGAATGTGATCTTATCGAGATCAATGGGAAGGAGCTTTGCCTGCACCTGAGCGATATTGGCCTGAATGCGCAGCTGATAAAGTATTTCGATGAAGGAAAGCTGCGAGGAAAACTGGGCTATGCAAAGGTGGTTATCAAAACACTTTTGAACAGACAACCTATGCGGGTAGTAATGCAGACTGAAAATGAGGAAATAAGACGAACGGCCTTTATGGTAGTGCTTGCAAACGCCAGCAAATATGGTACTGGTGCCGTGATAAATCCGGATGGAAAGATAGACGATGGATTCTTTGAAGTGATCATTGTAAAAAGACTGGCCTTTAGTGAGTTTATGAAAATGCTGTTCAGGCCCCAACCTTTTAACCCCCGTAATATCCAATGCTATAAGGCGAGGGGCATTACGATAGATACGCACCGGAAAGTGCATTTTCAGGTAGACGGGGAGTACATGGGCCGCGTAAAGCATATTGATGCCCGAATACTACACCATCATATTGCATTGATACTTCCGGCGACTGAGCCCGGGCAATGAAATAATTATTATCTTCGGCACGGTTCGAGGCACATTAAATAACACAATATGGAAATCGCGGGTACTCTTATTCATATGCTACCTCTGCAAAGCGGGCAGGGTAAAAATGGCACCTGGAAAAAGCAGGAGTTTGTAATTGAAACAGCAGATACTTATCCCAAGAAGGTTTGTCTTGCTGCCTGGGGTGATAAAATCGACACGAGTAAATTTGTAATAGGACAGCAACTAAAGGTAAACTTCGACGTGGAAAGCAGAGAGTACAACGGACGATGGTACACTGATCTTAAAGCTTATGCCGTGCAGTTGGGAAGTAGTTCCGCTACCAGCGATATGCCTCCGTCTCATCAGGGGCCTATAGATAACGAACCACCGGACGATCTTCCGTTTTGATGGATCTTTCCATAATCATAGTCAACTACAACGTAAAGTATTTCCTGGAACAATGCCTTCTGTCTGTACAGCGTAGCATGGCTTACCTCAAGGTGGAGGTTATTGTTGTAGATAACGCTTCTGCTGACGGCAGTATCGAATATCTTGCCCCACTGTTTCCATGGGTAAGGTTCATTAACAACGCAAAGAATGAAGGCTTCGCGAAGGCTAACAACAAGGCACTAAGGGCGGTTTGCGGTAAGTATGTACTTTTTCTTAATCCAGATACAGTATTGCAGGGAGATACGTTAATGAAATGTGTAGACTTTATGAATTCGCACCTGGAAGCAGGGGCACTAGGGATAAAAATGTATAACGGAGAGGGTAAATTTCTTCCTGAGTCTAAACGAGGATTTCCTTCTCCTCTTGCCGCCTTTTTCAAACTAGCTGGCCTTACTGCTCTTTTTCCTCGCTCGCCTTTCTTTGCCCGATACTACCTTGGTCATTTAAACGAGATCGAGAACCATGAAGTAGATATTCTTTCAGGGGCTTTTCTTTTTGTTGCAAATGAGGTTCTTAAGAAAACAGGTGGGTTTGACGAGCGCTTTTTTATGTATGCAGAGGATATCGATCTGAGTTACCGCATTCGGCAAGCCGGCTACAGAAATTATTATTTTGCAGATAGCAGCATTGTTCATTACAAAGGAGAAAGTACCAACCAGGACAGCTTGCATTATACAAAGCTTTTTTACAAGGCGATGGACCAATTTGTAAGAAAACATTATTCAGGAAGCCGCTCCTTTTTATTCATCCTGCTATTGCAAACTGGCATCGGGTTGAGAGCCAGTGTGTCTGGAACAGTAAATTTACTCAGGCAAATTAAAAAACGTATTTTTACAAATCGACCAAATAAGTAATACTACTCCATGGCGTTGATCCATTTTTCTATTCCAAAATCGATTGCAAAAGCTCTTAGGCTACCTGTGAGTTCGCCACGGCGTCAGCAGCTCAAGGTTTTAAAAAAGCTACTGAAGAAAGCGAGGTTTACCGAGTTTGGGCAGGAATACCGGTTTGACGAAATAATGATGAGCAAGCATATAGGCAAACGCTTTCAGGAACTGGTGCCCACCTATAATTACAATTCGATCTATAAAAGATGGTGGCATCGTTCACTGGAAGGCAAGCCAGATGTTTGCTGGCCCGGCAAGATCAAGTATTACGCTTTATCGTCTGGCACATCGGAATCTGCAAGTAAGTTTCTACCGATCACCACTGACCTTCTTCGTGGCAATCGAGTGGTAATGATCAAGCAGCTGCTTAGCTTACGCACTTATGAGAATATTCCTGTCCGCTCGATCGGCAAGGGTTGGCTCATGATAGGAGGAAGCACCGATCTGCAAAAAGGAACAGGCTATTATTCAGGTGATTTAAGTGGCATTACGGCCAAAAGGGTACCCTTCTGGTTTTCTCCTTTTTATAAGCCCGGGAAAAAGATTGCACGGCAAAACGACTGGAATAAGAAGATGGAGGAAATCGTTGAACAAGCTCCCAACTGGGATATCAGCTGTATAGTTGGTGTTCCCGCCTGGATCCAGATGTGCATGGAGAAGATTATTGAACGCTATAATGTAAAGACCATTCATGATATCTGGCCCAACTTATCTTTTTTTGTACATGGCGGCGTTTCATTTGAACCTTATAGAAAGGGTGTTCAGAAACTGCTGGCCAAGCCGCTTACTTACATTGAAACCTACCTGGCATCCGAGGGGTTTATAGCCTACCAGGACAGGCAGTTTGCCAAAGGCATGCGGCTGGTTACCAATCAGCATATATTCTTCGAGTTCGTTCTCTTCGACAACAATAATTTTGACCAGGAAGGAAACATGATCGATTATCCGGAAGCATTGATGATTCATGAGGTGGAGGAAGGCAAGGAGTATGCAATTTTATTAAGTACAAGCGCCGGTGCCTGGAGGTATCTGATAGGAGATACGGTGCGGTTTGTGGATAAGGAGCGTTGCGAGATCGTGATTACAGGCAGAACGAAGCATTACCTGAGCCTTGTGGGGGAACACTTAAGTGTTGAGAACATGACGCGGGCCTTACAGCTCAGCAGCGAAGAGCTTAATATATCGATACCTGAGTTTACTGTGGCGGGGGTTCCCCATGGAAGCTTCTTTGCGCACGAATGGTATCTTGCCTGCGATGATTGCGTGGACACTGTTCTGTTAAGGGACAAAATTGACGGACACCTTAAACAGTTGAACGATGACTATGCGGTAGAGAGGAAAAGTGCACTAAAAGATGTGAGGGTGACGGTGCTAAAAGAGGAGCAGTTCATGAACTTTATGAGATTGAAGGGGAAGGTAGGCGGGCAGCACAAATTTCCCCGGGTACTTAAAGGCCAGATGTATCAGGATTGGGCCAATTTTATAAAGAACGAGCCTTTCGCCTTGTCGGAAACATAAAAGTTCCGGCTATCTATAAGCAAAAGCAACATAATTACATGTGGGAAGCAGTTGTTAAGGGATTGGGTCTTGGCTTTTTTCTTATCTTATCAGTAGGGCCCGTTATTTTCACGGTAATCAAACAAAGCCTGAACAATGGGAAAGAAGGCGGGCTGGCTTTTGTTGCAGGCGTTTGGATAAGTGATTTCTTTTTGGTGGCAATTGCCAATATCTTTTCGGAATGGGTGGCAACACTGCTTCAATTTCAACAGGTGATAGGATATATAGGAAGTGGATTTCTTATAGGAATGGGGCTCTATTATGTATTTTTAAAAAAGGTAGTTATTAAAGAAGTAGGATCGCCTTTACTTCGATTCACCAAAACTGATTTCTTGCGAATTGCAGCATCAGGCTTTCTTATTAACACGCTGAATCCTGCTATTTTACTCTTTTGGCTTACAAGCGCCACTGCTTTTTCAGTAACGCATAATCTTAGGCAGAGAATTATTATCTTTTCGATTAGTCTTGCTATAAATATTGTGGCCGATATAGGTAAAGTAGTTCTTGCGGGTAGATTGAGAGACCGGCTTACCGTCCGTAATATTTCGGTTATCAATAAAATCTCCGGCTCCATACTAGTTGTGTTTGGGCTGGCGTTATTGTGGGGTGCTTTCTTTTACAAACAATAAGTTCCGGAGTCAACAGAGAACCCCCGTTATATTTGCAACATGAAAAATGATAGTACCAGCTTTGCTGCGCGGATGCTCCGCTTTCTGAAGCGGCTTTTTCTTTTCATACTTGTTTCTCATCTTCTTTACATCGTTATTCTTAAATGGGTCAATCCCCCGATAACTATTACTCAACTTTCAGAATGGTTTGCAGGAAACGGGTTGAAGAGGGACTATGTAAGCCATGAAGAAGTGTCGCCCAATGCAAGGCTTGCTGTTGTGGCATCTGAAGACCAGCTTTTCGCAGATCATAGCGGGTTTGACTGGAAGAGTATAGAAAAGGCCATGGCTTATAACAAACGAAAACCTAATAGAGTAAAAGGGGCCAGTACTATCAGTCAACAGGTTGCCAAGAATGTTTTTTTATGGCAGGGACGAAGCTGGATCAGAAAGGCGCTTGAAGTTTACTTTACCTTCATGATTGAACTGATCTGGGGGAAGGAGCGCATTCTAGACGTTTATTTAAACGTTGCCGAAATGGGTAAGGGTGTGTTCGGTATAGAAGCAGCATCACAAAGATATTTCAAGAAAGCTGCTATTAAACTAACCCGAAGAGAAGCGGCTATGATTGCTGCCTGCCTCCCCAACCCTAAGGTATTTACCGTAAAACCAGCTTCGAAGCGCGTTTCTTCCCGGGCGCCATGGATTATCTCTCAGATGAACCATCTGCGGGCCGATCCTGATGTTAGAAAGATAACGGACTAGCATTTGATATTGTATTCTACTTTACCGTTAGATTACAAAGACTACCGCTAACAGGGTACAGGGATTTATCATGGAGGGCGGGCAGTATTGAAAATACTTAGGTTGGTCTGTTTTAAAAACGTACTACAGCTTCGATGGCAGAATGAACCCTTTGTTCGTGTGTGCCATTGATATTTAACCAGGGAGCGGGCTGGTTGATCAGGATGTCGCGATAGATATGATAGAGCTTTTGCCGGCTTTTAAGATCAGGGTGTTCCCGGAGTACGTCTTTCTGCCAAGGCAGGTCAATATCGCAAAGAAGGTAAAGATCATATTTGCGCCTTGCTATTTCATCCAGTATCCAGGAGTCGCAACGCCCAAATACGAACTCACTCCATACTTTCATTACATATAGATCTGTATCGATAAAAAGTAGACCATTTTCAGCCTGAGAATGCATTTCATTCTCTAGGTTTACCTGACATTTAGCTATAGTTAAAAGGTCTTTGTAATTATAGCTTAAACCATTCTTCAGCAAGTATTCACGGGAGTATTCGGGGCACCAGGCAGTACGAAAATGGGCTGCGAGGTGTTCACATAAAGTGGATTTACCTGTAGATTCCGGGCCTATTACAACTATTTTTTTTATGTTCCTCATGAACTAATATAAACAAGAGAGTATTATTTAAATAACTGATACACCAGAAAGCTGAAGGTATAAGCAAGTGCGGTCATATATAGGAATTGAATAGCGGGCCACTTCCAACTTCTTGTTTCACGTTTGACGATGGCAAGGGTACTCATGCATTGCATAGCCAGTACATAGAATACCATTAAAGACATACCGGACGCTACTGTATAAACAGGCGAACCGTTGTCTTTGGTAGCTGCGTGCATTTTTTCGCGCAATAGTAAGCCACTGTCTTCATCTTCGCCAACGCTGTATAGGGTAGCCATGGTTCCCACAAACACTTCTCGTGCAGCAAAAGAAGTGATCAGGGCAATACCGATCTTCCAGTCGAAACCCAGTGGTTCGATTAGCGGTTCGATTCTCTTACCGAGGATACCGGCGTAGGAATTTTGGAGTAAAGCAGCTTGCTTTTGTCGCTCCAGGTTTCTTGCTTCTGAAGGGTTATTAGCTTTTAACTGTTCATACTGCAGGGCGGTACCGGACATTTTCTCCGGGGGGCCGTACGTGCTAAGCGCCCACAAAACAATACTGATCACAAGGATCACCTTTCCCGCATCCTTTACAAAGATCCGGGCTTTATCCAGCATAGTAACCCCTACATTTCGCCAGCGGGGAGCTCTATAGGTAGGTAGTTCCAGGATAAAAAAACTTTTCTCTTTGATGCTAATGAACCACTTCATTACGAAGGCAACTACCAGGGCCATGATGGTTCCTAACAG